>DATKZJ010000001.1:0-6903 GCA_035527995.1 Spirochaetota bacterium
TGCGATCTCCTATGGCGAGCAGAACCTTCCGTGGAAATTGAGGATCATTCCAATGCCGGCATTGGACGGGAAACGATCTTCGGTCCTCGGCGGATCGGCCCTCGTAAACTTCGCAAAAACAAAAAAGCAGAGAAAGATAGCTGATGACTTCATCTACTGGCTCGTGAACAAGGAGAACACAATACGCCTGCACGAAAAGATCGGGTACGTTCCGGTAAGGAAGTCCGCCCTGAACTCTCTCGAAGTCAAGGCGTTTGACCGTAAGAATCCAAATTTCAAGGTACCGATAGATAGCCTTTCGTTCGCGCGGCCGCTTCCCAAGCATATGGAGTTTTTCAAGATCAACGAGCGCATCCGAGAGATGCTTCAAGAGATCTTCCTTAATGCCTCGGATCCGATGGCCGAGCTGAAGAAGGCGGAAGAGGATATTAACAGGATGATCCAGTAGCCTGAATTACATTCCGTTACGCTGTAACCTGACGATACTATAGCATGGGAACGGCTCTTACATGAACTGTTGAGGGATTGCCGAATGCTGGAAGCACTGCAGCCTTTTTTTAACCATGAGATCATAAGTTTCGGCACCTACTCGATCACCGTGCTGAACGCCATTCTTATCGTCCCGATCCTCTTCATCGACATACTGATCGTCAGGCTGTTCAGCAGGTTTATGAAGAAGCGCGGTCTTTTGAAAAAGAAGTTCGTCCGAAACATCAGCCGCGTCTTCAAAGGGATCATCCATGTTTTCGCCTTCATCTTCATAATGAGGGTCCTCGGTGTCAAGCTCACAAACATCTTCGATTTCATCGTAGCTGTTTTGAACTTCAGGCTCTTCACGATTGCAGATACAAACATCAGCCTCATAACCCTCATCGTGATTGCTGTCGTGATCTTCGTGGCAGTAAAGCTCGCAAGGCTCGTAAGAAACTACTTCAACAACCGTGTTTTCCAGCGATTCAACATAGAGGAAGGCTTGAGGCTTTCACTTTCGAAGCTCATCGGGTATCTTATCATAATCATCGGGGTGATCATCGCGCTCCAGGGGCTGGGGATCAAGCTTACTGCCCTCACTGTGTTCGCGGGTGTGCTCGGTGTCGGTATCGGTTTCGGTATGCAGAGCATCACGGCAAATATCGTATCCGGGATCGTTATCCTCTTCGAGCGGCCTATCAAGGAGGGCGACATCGTGCGCTTCAAGGACACCATCGGTGAGGTAATGAAGATCAACCTCAGGGCGACTGTGATAAAGACGATCCTTAACGAGCACCTCATAGTTCCCAACTCCGAGTTCATAAACTCTGTCGTGGAAAATATGTCTTACGGCGATATCCGGCTCCGGATCAAGGTACGGGTGGGTGTGGCGTACGGAACAGACCCCTATCTCGTGAAAGAAGCACTGATAGAGGCTGCCAGAAGCACGGAAAATGTTATGAAGTCTCCCGAACCGTCGGTCTGGTTCAAGGAGTTCGGAGACTCCTCTCTGAACTTCGATCTGTTTGCATGGATCGATAATCCTAAAAAGAGGTTCGAAACGGAGAGCGATCTCCACTTCGAGATTGTAAAGCAGTTCAAGCACAGGGATATCACGATCCCGTTCCCGCAGCGGGATGTCTATATAAAACAGCTTCCAACCTGATTTCACAATATACTGTTTGTCTCTGTGACACGGTTACAGGAGAATAAAGGGCTTCATTTGCTGTATCGCATAACATTAATCCGTAAAATCCCAAAAATGGCCAACACGTATAACTTTTTCTTATAAGTTAATTCCATCTATAAATATATTTTATCAATCCTTCGGGTAAAAGCCCTGTATTTTCCTTGCAACTTTGTTTACAATTATCATGACGAAAAAGAACAGTACAAGCAAAATAAAGAGGGTGGGACGAATGGAAAAATATGTACTTCGATGTGTCCTTTGCGGAAAGGAATATGACGACGACTCTTTCAGGCTCCGCTGCGATGAAGATCACGAGCCTTCACTTTTGAGAACCGAATACAGTAAAAAGGACCTGTCCCTTAGGGAAGACCTCCCCGGGATGTTCAAGTTCTCCGATTATCTGCCTGTCGACCGTGTTCTGGACTGTAAGGGCGCGCCGGTAACCTACAGAAGCGAGGGTGTCGGGGCCGAGCTCGGCCTGAGGAACCTGCACATAATATTCAACGGGTACTGGCCTGAAAAGGGAGCCTTTATGGAGACTGCATCTTTTAAAGAGCTCGAGGCCCCTGCAGTTCTGGCCAGGGTTCCGGAAGGGCATGGCAGAACAATTGTCGTTGCGTCTGCAGGAAATACGGGAAGGGCATTTGCAAACATATGCTCGAAAAACCGTATTCCGCTCGTCCTTGTTATTCCGGAAAAGAATGCCGATCAGATATGGGGCACAGAGCCGTTCTCCGATACCGTAAAGCTCATCCTGGCGAGCGGGAACAGCGACTATTGCGACGCTATTACACTGGCTGGAAAGCTTGTAGACTTGAACGGTTTTTTCGCCGAGGGGGGGGCGCTTAATGTAGCCAGAAGGGATGGAATGGCGACAACGATCCTGGATTTCGCAACTACGGTGGGAGCCGTTCCCATGCACTACTTTCAGGCGATTGGTTCGGGTACAGGCGGGATCGCCGCCTGGGAATCTTACCTTAGGCTGATCGATGACGGCGGATACGGAGACGGCTCGATGAAGCTCCACCTCTCACAGAACCATCCGTTCGTTCCAATTACGGAAGCATGGGATAAGGGAATGGAGGCGATGCCGAGCCTCGATCCGGCTGTGGCGAAGCTGCAGATAAAACAAACCAGCGCCAAGGTACTCACCAACAGAAAGCCTCCGTATTCGGTGAGGGGAGGGGTGTATGATGTGCTGAGCGCCTCCTCCGGGCATACATATTCCGTTACCAATGAAGAGGTCCGAAGTGCCATGACCCTTTTTACCGAGCATGAGGGAGTCGATATTAATCCTGCGGCCGGTGTGGCTGTCGGGTCCCTCGTACAGGCTGTAGGGAGAAAGCTGGTAGGGAAAGATGACCTCATAGCGCTGAACATCACGGGCGGAGGTGAGCTCAGACTGAAAAGGGAATACGACCTCCACTACCTCGAACCGGTTGCTGCGTATACCGATGAAGAGATCAATGCAGGACCCATTGAAAACAAGCTGGATGAACTCCTCACGAGCGTCTGACAAGACGAAAGACTTGACTGCTTAACGTGTACGTACGCATATTATGTAAAAATTATTGTTTACAGCCGTCATTTTTACTATGGGTAAACACCATCACGAGAACTTCTATTAGAACGCCGATAACCATCGATGAATACTAAGCAGTTACGGCTCTTTATGCTCATCGCGGATATAAAGAGCTTCAGCAAAGCAGCGGAACTCGAGGCACTCACTCAGCCGGCCGTGACTCAGCAGATCAGCAGGCTGGAGAGGGAGATCGGGTCCGTGCTCTTCAAGCGGAAGAACAAGCGGATAGAACTGACCAAAAAGGGCAAGCTTTTCTACAAGTTTGCGAAGAACATGCTTTCCATGGTGGACAACCTCGAGAAAGAGCTCAAAATCATTGATTCCACAGATGAAGGTATCCTGAAGATCGGCTCGTCGCACATTCCCACCTCACACATGCTCTACGAGAAGATCGTTGATTTCAAGCGGCGGTACCCGAGCGCGTACATCATATACGAGCTCAACGACACTGAGAACATCTCATATATGGTGGAGAACGAGTTGCTCGACGTGGGTTTCGTCGGTGCGGTTGTCGATAACACCCTGAACTACCGGAGCTTCTCGGGAGATGAACTGAAGCTCGTCGCCTCCAGGGGCCTCGATATCCCATCGAAGATCAACCTGTCCCAGCTCAAAGAGGTGCCGCTCATCATCAATCAGAAGGAGTCCGGAGTTCGTAAGTTTCTCGAAAAGAAACTGGAAGAGTACAACATCTTCTTCTCCGAACTCAACATCATATCGGAGATCGGCCTTCCGGAAACGCTGCTCAGCATCGTTCGTATGGGCATGGGGTGCGCCTTTATTCCATCGATCATCATCGACAAGGTGATGAATGATGGGAACCTCAAGGTTATTGAGATCAAAAACTTCTCGGCCTACAGAAACTACTATATGGTTACCAAGAAGGGGGCTGTTCTCTCTCATCTCGCGCAGAACTTTCTTGAGTCTTTTGAATTTACATCGTAGGACCGGTTCCTGTATTCCGAAAGCTGTTTTACAGGTGTATTTCCGCCCTCGACTTACCGATATATATCAAAAAGCAGTAGAGGTCATAAAGATGAAGATATACGGCTCGATCAGAACGGTACTTTTCACGGCAATGTTCGTAACTCTCCTGGGTATGCTGAATTCAGCGCTTTTTGCACAGGAACGTCCTCAGGAGCCGGCGGGGAAAAGACCGGAGTATGCCTTTATAGCGTTTGATAAGAGTTACAACGACATAGTGAGGGCAGCCCGCCGGGGGGAGTACGAGGTAAAGGAGGAAGAAACGGCATCGAGGTACGGAAAATACCTTGTCAGCTTGAAAAAACCGCTGAAGTTCTACTCTGAGAACCTCTATCTCTATTTCAATGAAAATAAAGAGCTCATATTCTTTACAGTGATGTACGAACTCTACGAGGACGGGTCGAAGCGTTTAATCGAAAAACTCGTCTCTTCCATCGGGCGGAAGCTTGAGGATGAGTACGGAAAAAGTGAAAGGGACACAGTCCCTTACTATAAATTAGTAGAGAACGAGTACGAGCTTTTCGTAAAGCCTGTCTATGTTACCTCAGCAGCGGCAACAGTCTCCTTCAAACACCTCAACGGGTACGATGAGTACCAGAACTACTATGCGGTTGATGTCGGACGCGAAGAGGACGAGGAGGTTAAAAGGACAGTAGAAAACTTCTGACCCCCGTTTCTCACGCGGGTTTTTCACCGTAAAATTATATAAAATACTACCCGGTACTCATAAAAGCTTCGTATTTATACAATTTGAAAGAAAGCCGTTTTTCGGGCTTTTTGCCTGTCTGCATGGGACGATTTCCCCATCGCACGGTATCTTCTCAGACCGTATGCAGCAGTATCCCGGTGATGAATCGTGCTGCCCCACCATCGTTATTAATCTCTCAGATGGGAATAGCTTCACATGTTCACCTGAAAGCTGTACCCCCTGCCCGTTAACAATCCACACCGGACACCGGCTTTTACTGCATGTCTCTGTTTATTCACCTTTGAATCAGCGGGGCGGCACGGCCCTGATTCCAGAGAGGCCGGGTCTGTTCTTAATGTCTCTTTTAAACCCCTCTTCTCTCATCCGATTGACGTAATCGCGGCTCTGGAAAGAGTAGGAGAACTTCGTGTGCACATCATACCTTCCCTCGAGCAGCGCCACGGTGTCCTCCACCATGACGAGCTCTTCATCGGTCGGGATCACGAATATCTTTGTCCTGGATCCGGTTTTTGATATATCCGTCTCTGCATTTCTCGTCTTTGATATTGTATTTTTCTCATTGTCAGCCACGATCCCGAGAGAGTCGAGCCCCTGAACCATCCTTCCCCTGATAGATGGGCTCATCTCCCCGACTCCCGCCGTGAACACGACAGCATCAACGGTTCCGAGAGCCGCCGTATAGGCCCCTATATACTTCTTTCCCCTATACCCCTCGATTTCGATCGCGAGCTTTGCCCGTGTATCTCCCTTCTTCGCAGCCTGCACGATGTCTCTTCTATCTATATACTGCCCGGTGATGCCGAAAAGCCCGCTCTTCTTATTGAGTATGGTGTTCATCTCTTCTGCCGAGCAGCCGAGTTTATCCATCATGTAGAGGTCTATCGCCGCATCGTGGTCTCCGGCGCGTGTCCCCATGACGGCGCCTTCGAGAGGGGTAAATCCCATGCTCGTGTCAACGGAAATACCGTTTCTCACTGCGTTGAAGCTCACACCGTTCCCTACGTGTGCGAGAACGAGGTTTGTTTTGAAAGGGTCCTTGCCGATGAGGACGGAAGCCCTCTTAGCCACGTAGAGGAGGGACGTGCCGTGAAACCCGTACTTTCGTATCGAGTAATCCTCGTACCAGTTGTACGGGAGAGGATAGATGTATGAGTACGCGGGCATGGTCTGGTGCCACGCCGTGTCCATGATCGCCGCATGCGTCACATCCGGCAGCACCTTCTTTGCAGCCTCTATACCAACAATGTTGGGAGGGTTGTGGAGAGGGGCGAGCGCTGAGAGTTCGCTGAAGGTGCGCAATGCATCGTCGTCTATTACGACTGATTTGTTGAACCTCTCTCCTCCGTGTACGACCCTGTGGCCGACGGCCTTTATTCTCCCGATATCGTCGATCACTCCGGTTTGTTTCCCGGTGAGCATCTCCATTATGAGGTCGACTGCCTCGCGATGTGTCGGGCACTCCTTTTCGACTTTTACTTTTTCTCTCCCTATCACCTCATGGTTTATAAATGAACCAGTCTGGGTCACGCGCTCGACAATACCGTTTGCCAGCACCGTCCGCTCTTCCCATCTATACAACGTATACTTGAGGGAGCTGCTTCCACTGTTTAGTACAAGGATATCCATTACTAACTCCTTATTGCCGGATGATTTCGATTTTCGGTTATGAGTTTATCTCACGAACCCGAAAGTAATTGCAAGAGTGTATTAAATACATTAAATTTGTCTTAATATAATAAAAATCCCGTTACAGGCGGAGGAAATTATGAGCGCTTCTATTCGGAAGCTGGGCCGGATAGAGCCGAAAAGACCGGTTCTTCTCGCCGTATGGCCTGGTATGGGGAATGTGGCCTACGGTGCAGCCGTGTACCTCAGGGAGAACCTCACGGTGGAGAAGTTTGCAGAGATAGAGCCGGAGGGGATCTTCTACAAGACAGGGGTGCAGATCAAGGAAGGAATCGTAAGCAT
>DATKZJ010000002.1:0-4019 GCA_035527995.1 Spirochaetota bacterium
CGCACCTACGAGAGTGTGTGCGTCGTGAGGGCCGTCCATTCCGTCGACGGGATGACAGCGGACTGGTTCAAGATTCCTCCTGACGTTCTCGAGCGTATATCGTCCAGGATCACAGGAGAGGTGAAAGGCATAAACCGCGTGGTGTACGACATATCATCGAAGCCGCCTGCCACGATAGAGTGGGAGTAGGGATGGAAAACTACTACAAGCTGCTGGAGATCGACAGGGAGGCTGAAAAACAAGAGATCAGGAGGGCCTTCAGGCGCCTCGCAAAAAGGCTGCATCCGGACATATCACACGATTATCGGGATTTTTTAAGGATACTCGACGCGTATGAGACACTCATCGATGATAGGAAGAGACGCCGATATAATTTAGTGCTCGGTGAGGCGGGGGAGAACGCCATCCTGCCGAAGAGCCGGGTCTCCTATGCCGTGTCTCTCGCGGACATTGCGCGTTTTCGGGTGTTCAATGGGAGAAACCAAAAGAGGAGAACAGGGAACGGGAGCTTCAAGGGCTACGATGTGTGTGTGCATCTCTCTCCCGGGGAGCTGTTTCGAGGCTCGTCGGTCCGGATCGACGTTCCGGCGCATGTGGTATGCCCTCTCTGCAGGGGTAACAGGATGAGCTGCTCACTTTGTTCCGACAGGGGACACATCACAAAGGCGGTGGCGGTTACCATTGAGATACCGAGAAACCTGGAGGACGGCTGTGTGTTCAGGGTTCCTCTGCGGGAGATCAAGCGGAAAGGGTATGCGTTTTTTGTGATGAAACAGCTCCTTGTCATGGTGAATCTGCAGCATGGGGAAGATGCCCCGGGGTTTAAAAAGATGTGAACTTTCTGGCGGTTTGATTTACAATAAACGAAGACAGGAAAGCTTGAGGGACGGTGCCATGAAATCCTCTGCAGCGAAGCCCGTTGAAAGCGGCGGATTCTTTAGTAAGCTGTTTGGAAGGGGAACTACCCAGCAGAAGCGTGTACAGAGGGTTCTGAAGAGGGAGCTCGGCGCAGCAAAGATCGATCTCTATAAGATCAAGAACGATACGATCCAGCCTCCTATTGCAAAGCTCATCTACGAAGTTTACAGGCTGTCCTTTCCGCTGCGGCAGCACTTTCCGCTCGATGGATCGAAAAAGAGGTTCCTCCCTTCGTTCGAAGAGGGTTTCAATCTCTGTTTCCACAGCGAGAATGCCCTCGCCATCCATGAGAAGCTGGGGCCGGAATATATCAGGAAGATTGCGGAGAAATATGGAATAAAGAAGACTACTCCTTTCGTCGAGAAACTGCTCGGAGAGTACATGGACCTCTGGGACAGGGAGTCTATATCGAACATAAACTCGACGTACAACAACCTCCTTGGGTTCGCGCGTTTCGTACATTTCGATTTTTTCCCCCTCCTCCGGGAGTTCGATCTCAAGCTCGAAGAGGCGAACTTCATGAAGAAACCGTCTTTCTCATCCTCTGAAGGTTCGCTCCTGAAGGAGGATATAATCAAGCTGCGCCGCGCACTCTTCAGGTTCGATGTCGATGATACGTTCGACAGGGGCATGGAAGCGGTAGAGAAGCTTGTCGGTGCAGAACCGATCATCAAGGGGAGCCTTGCGAAGTTGAAGAACATCCTGAAAAGCCTTCAGGAGAACGACTATCTCTCCCTCATCATACGGGCCATAAACAGGAGCCTCTTGCCAGTACCTGTAGAGAAACAGACCATGTTAGACGTCTTTCAGAGCTACTCTCAGCGGAGACGGATGGAGGTGGGCAAGACCCTCAAGTCCCTCGAAAAAAGCATCAGGGATGAGGCTGTGGGCTCGATCGTCTCAAAGATCTTTAAGGGCAGCGTTGCGGGTAGAATAAAAAACTACCAGGAGACTCACAACGAGGCCTTTCAGCGATACGGGCTTCCCCTCTACAAGTGGGTGGATCCCCTGAACTACGTGAAAGCCTTTATCACGGACAAGTACAAGCCGTCGATCAGCGGTGTGGTCAACGGGCTCATCGTGAGCGGCATCTTCATCAACAAGAGCGCCCTCAACGATCTGTCTGACAGCTACTACGCCCTTGGAGAGAGCCTGGATCTCATAATGGCGTTTGACGATGACCTTGATGTCGAGGAGGACAGAGGAAGGCTTATGCAGAGGTTGCTCGAACGCGTGGGGAACGAGCCGAGTGCGAAAAGGGCTCTCGTTAGCAACATCGAGGAAATAAACAAAAGGGCGAAGAAGATAATCGTCGGCCAGATCGTGAATCTAAAACAGATGGTGTTCAGTCTCAAGGCCATTCTCGAGGACTATAAGAAGAAGTCTCCTGCGATCATCGCTAACCTGAGGAAGATAAGGGTGGGAAACAACCGCCAGTTTATCGAAGAGATCGTCGGGGCTTACAAGGACATATACTGGGTTTTGAAACTCCTGAGCAACTACCTTCCCCTCAAGGTCTCACCGGGCGAGGCGGAACAGAACGATATATCCAATGAGCAGACAAAATAGTAGCGGAGGGTTTTATATGAAACGGAAAGCAAAACAGCAGGTCATGGGCATCATCCTCATTATTATCAGCATTGCTATCCTGTACCTCAATCTGAGCAGGGTCGAGGGCAGCTTCAGCAAGCTCTGGCCCTCTTTCGTGCTCCTCCTGGGCATGTTTTTCTACATATTCTATTTCTCCACTAAGAAGAAAGGGGACAGACCGGCGCTTTTGTTTTTGGCAACCTTTCTGGCCATCAGCTGCATTCCTCTGTACATCCTCTCTTTCACCTCTTTTGAGCACTTCAGTTTTCTGTGGCCGGGATTTCTGTCCGCTATCGGGATGGGGTTCCTCGCGGTCTATTTCTACGGAAAAGGGAGGAAGGTCGCCCTCCTGCTGTCTTTCCTCGCGATCGGAGCTTCTATCATCATCTGGGCACTGTTCTCGGTGAAGTACAGGTTCGGGCTGGTGACGGGGGTCGTGTTTCTCATCGTGGGGGCTGGGTTCCTTACGAGAGGCCTCATAAGGGAGCAGGGAAAGAATATAGAAGAAGAGAGAGTCGGTATGGACAAAAGCCATGCTGCCGATGACAGGGAAGAGAAGGATTGATCCCGGGCCGTCATTCTGTCCTGAAATCCTTCCGTAAAAGGACTATAGTTTGTACGGTTTTCTCACAAAATTCATATCAACAGAGCGAAATGATGATGAGAAAAGCGTACAAACGCCTATTTCTATGTGAAAAATGGGAGTCAGTTCTGGGGGTATAACACGTATAATGAGCCATAAAAGGCATTTAAAATTGCATTGATGATTATTAACCGGTGGCCGGTTGGTATTATACAAACATTTAAATAAGAAAGAGATATGACGGCCTGTTCTCTTCTTAAAAAAGAAGCAGAAGCGGAAAATCCCTGCTATATTAAAATATGATATTCAGGAACCGATCTTTTAATGGTCTGATCTGCCAAGAGAAGCGGTCTTTGCCGTTTCACCTCATGAAACGATCTGCTCATAATCTAGGTGCAGTGGGGCTGTTCGCGCGTAATGACGCCAAGCTTTGAACACTGGTGTTTGCGGGTGACAAGGCCTGGAATAAGGTCAAACCGAAAGGAGCGCCTATGTGTGGCATAGTTGGGTATATCGGAAAAGGCTGTTCGATACCGTTCCTGATCGACGGCCTCAAGCGGCTCGAGTACAGGGGGTACGATTCTGCCGGGCTCGCAGTACTCGAGAACGGCAAGATTGTAATCGAAAAGACGAAGGGTAAAGTTCTGGAGCTCGAAAAGCTTGTCTCCAAGAAGAACTACACAAGCTCCGTGGGAATCGCCCACACGCGGTGGGCGACTCATGGAGAGCCGAACAATACGAATGCTCACCCGCATGCGGACTGCAGCGGAGAGCTGGCTATAGTGCACAACGGCATCATAGAGAACTTCAGCGCACTGAAGAAGTATCTCGAGGATAAGGGGCACAAGTTTGCGAGCGATACTGATACGGAGGTCATCGCGCACCTCATCGAGGAGCACTATGACGGGAGACTCTTTCTGGCGATATC
>DATKZJ010000003.1:0-11221 GCA_035527995.1 Spirochaetota bacterium
GCTCCTGAGTTCTTCAGCATTCCCATATCCGATTCCTCGATATATACGCCGTGGGACCCGATGATGCGCGGCCCAAGAACACCGAGCTCATGCAAAGCCCCCACAGGAGAACGCCCGAACTGTTTTTTGATAATATCCACCCTCCACGTAGTCTCCGCAAAGTGGAGTTGTACGAGGGTGTCGAGCTCCTCGGCCCAGGACAGGAGTTGTTTCAGCAGGTCCGGATCGAAATCTTCTTCGGCGGGAAACTCGACGATCGGCAGAAAGCCGGCCTCACGCAGAGCTTTCGCTTTTCTGAAGTACTCTTTTTTTTCTATCCGCTCGCCGGTGAGGAAATTTTTCCTGTAGTCGAGAACCACAGCCCCCCGTACACCGACATCATGGAAAGGTGAGATGAGATCGTCTTCGTAGTGCCAGAACGGGACATCGCAGATGAATGTCGTTCCTCCTCTTACTGCTTCCGCATACTGAAGGAGGCGGGAAAGGTGTCTCGCCTCACGGTCGAGCTCTTTGTTGAACCAGCCAGTTTCGGACACAAAGGAGTCGTGATCCTGCTCGTAGAGGGTCAGTCCGTCGCCGAGGCCCCGTGCGAGGGTGACATCACAGTGGATATGCCCGTTTACGAGGCCCGGGATTGCCGCCATTTTCCTGCCGTCTATGACTCTGTCATTATCTTTCGGCCTCACACCGCTCTTCGAGATATGCTCGAACCTCCCGTTTTCGATAAGCAATGTTTGCCTCTCGATCTCTCCTTTAGGGTTCATGGTAACTGTAAGCACGTCTTCTACGATGATCCTCATCCGCGGTCCTCGCGATTTGATATCGTGATCTTAAAATCTTTTGTTATATTTACTTCTGATTTTCTTGCCTTTTTGGCAAGAAAATATTTTAATCAAGAATGTGGCTTGTCCACATTAGGTCTCGATCGTATCGATAATATAGTATACCAAAAGGTGTACGAGAAGTGCAATTCTCGTGCAAAAGGAGGAGATGGGACGGACAATGAGGCTGAAAGAGATAGTACGGCAAACCGGCTGCTGCTCATACAGGGGGAGTGCAGATCCCGAGATAACACAGGTGAGCACGGATTCCAGGACCGTGAAGGATGGGGCACTTTTCATCGCAGTCGAGGGTTATAAAGAGAGCGGAAAGAGGTATATAGATGACGCTGTCAGCAAGGGGGCGAGGGCCGTTGTTTTTGAAAAGAGGACGGGAAGCGGGGAGGCGCCTGTAATGAGCGTCCCGGTGTGCCATACTGAAAATGCACGCAGGGCTGTTCTGCTGATATCGAGGGCGTTCTTCGGCTACCCGTCGAAAGATCTCACACTGATCGGCGTGACAGGGACGAACGGGAAGACAACCGTGACCTACCTGCTTGAGGCGATACTGCGGGAGGCCGGAAAATCCCCCGGGGTTATAGGAACCGTCTCATACAGGTACAACCATGTAGAGAAGAAAGCCAACAACACGACCCCTGATCCGATCGTGATACAGTCTCTTCTCAAAAAGATGCACGAGGGAGGAACGAGCCACCTCATCATAGAGGTTTCATCGCACGCGCTCTGCATGGAGCGCATCTTCCCCCCTGATTTTGATCTGGCCGTGTTCACAAATCTCAGTCAGGACCACCTCGATTTCCACGGCACGATGGAAGATTACTTCAATGCTAAGGCTATACTGTTTCGCGAGCTGCCCGAGGATGCGGCCGCAGTAATCAACATCGACGACGAGTACGGACGGAGGCTCGATAGGATGGTGAAGGGCGAGGTGGTGACGTACGGAAAGGGCGCTGGGGCAATGGTCCGCGGTGAAACAAAGAGTCTTGCGGTAGAGGGGTCTCTGTTTTCCATTAACGGCTACCCTTTTACCACGAACCTCATAGGCCTTCACAATATCTACAATATACTTGCTTCGTATGCAACAGCAAAAAAACTGGGTATCGATGACGATACCATCTCGCGTGCGCTCGCGAATGTCACGCGAATCCCGGGACGGTTCGAGAGAGTAGGAGAGGCGGAAGATATTCACATCTTTGTCGACTACGCTCATACTCCTGATGCACTGAGCAAGCTTCTTGATGCCGCACATGAGCTCCGGCCCAGGAGGATAATAACGGTCTTCGGATGCGGAGGCGACAGGGACAGGACGAAGAGGCCGCTCATGGGCAGGGTCGTTGAGCAAAAGTCCGACATTGCCATCGTCACCTCAGACAACCCGAGGACGGAAGACCCCGCTGCTATCATCGAGGACATCAAAGAGGGTCTCAGGAAGGATAACCACATCGTCATCCCCGACAGAAAGAGCGCGATTTTTCGTGCCGTGGAGCTCGCGAGGAAGGACGATATCGTACTCATAGCCGGCAAAGGGCATGAGGATTATCAGATCCTCGGTGACAGGACGATTCATTTCGACGATAGGGAGGTTGCGCTCGAAGCGCTGAAAGGTCTCTGAAGATAGTCAATGTTTGTGTAGGTGTTATCTTTTTATACTCTTCCGGTGTAAAATCTTGCTTATGGTGCTGAGAAACAGATTTTGAGCTGCCGTCAAATTGTATCGTGAATCCGGGGTCAACTCATTGTTATCGATGTCGAGGGTTCAGTGGCAGGAGGCGCAGTTACCACCACTGCAGGAGCTGCACCCGGAGCTCGCGCTTTCAGATGGTGACGCTGTTCCCCTGCAGGCAAATGTACTGAAGAGCTTTGAAACCTTGCGGGAGTTGCACTGGGGGCAGAGGGTGCTCTCTTTATAACCTCTCACCAGTTTTTCGAACTGATGGCTGCAGTCCTTGCAGAGGTACTCGTACACTGGCATGAAAGCCTCCTCGATCTGCCGGTAATCGTTAAACTGTCTGTCTTTAAAGATAATAAATGTATCACGCAACCGCAACAATTGATTTTTAAAGAATATATAAAACAGTATTTGACATTGAGTTAACCTTGGCATATTATGGGAACCATGTACTACAGAAAGAGGCTGAAAGAGAAAAGGAAAAAGGAGAAACGGCCGTTCGAGACCATTGTTCGGGCAGTTGCGACCGGTATCTTCATAGGAAGTCTCCTGCTGAATGTTGTTTTCATCGTGACGATCCTCCTAATGGGCGCCGCCTCCAAAATGACAGGTGAAAGGGGCAGGAGGGAAGCTGGGTATGAGAAGGTGTATATAGACAACGGCCCTGTCGTTTTCCGGGAGGAAAGAGAGACTGAGATCGCTGTAATCAGGGTAAGCGGATTTATCTCGGAGTTCGATCGAAGGGAAGGCCTCCTGGATTACATCGAAAACCCCGTCGGCGCGGTCAGCCGGCAGCTCGGTCTCATCAGGGAGGACCCGAAGATCAAGGGCATTCTTCTCGTCATTGACAGCCCCGGAGGAACGGTAACGGCGAGCGATGTTCTGTATCACCGCATTACCTATTTCAGAGAAAAGACCGGCATTCCCGTAGTCGCGCTTATGAAGCAGGTCGCAGCGAGCGGAGGGTACTACGTGGCTTCCTCCTCCCAGTATATCGTTGCCTATCCCACTGCTATCGTCGGGAGCATAGGAGTCATCGCAGGGAATTTCAACTTCAAGGAGCTCATGGACAAGTACGGCGTGAGGTACGTTATGGTTAAGAGCGGGGAGCACAAGGGGCTTCTCTCACCTTTCTCCGGTGTCGAGGACGAGGATATCGCCATTATGCAAAGCATAGTCGACGACATGCTTCAGCGTTTTATCGATGCGGTGGCAAGCGGGAGGAAGAACCTCACGCGTGAGGAGGTCACAAGCCTCGCCGATGGAACGATTTATATTGCCGGGGAAGCGTTGAAGAGAGGGCTCATAGACGAGGTGGGCTATTTCGAAGACGCTGTCCGTGTTGTCTGTTCTCTGGCCTCCATTGAAACGCCGAATGTCGTAGAATACCAGCGGTCAAGGGGTATCAGAGACCTTTTCGGGACTCTTTCGACCGGGCTTTTACCCTGGGCCGTGGTGCAGAACGAGTTCGCAGGGACTGGCCAGATGCCTTCCGGAATGTTCGGGATATACTACATTTGGGACAGGGCACTCTCTTTCAGATAACAAAATCTTTTCGTTTACAATTACGCTCCCTGTGCTATAGTATATATGCGGGGAGAGCGAACTCATACTCTGGAGATGATCGATGAAGAGGCTAATTCTTATCTCTACTGTCTTCATCCTTTGTGTTTCCACATCACTCGTTGCATCGCAGATACCGGGTTCACAATACTATTATCTGGGAAACGGGATCAGCTACTTCCCGCTCGGGGCAAGCGGGGTCTCATACTTTATGACCATGGATGCAAACCTCTACAACCCTGCTGCATACGCGGATACAAAGAGGATAACAACGGACCTCTCCGTGGGCGGGCTGGGCGGCAGCAACCTGCTTCTCAACGCGAGGGGCAGCTTCCCCACCAGTTACGGCGTCATTACAGGCAACTTCCTGATGCTCAACTCTCCTGACGGCCTTACGGCAGGCGACGTGTACGGAATAAAGGCCACATTCTCAAAGGCTATAAGTGAAGAGTGGCTGTTCGGCGCGGGGATCAACCTGGGGTATGCCGAGGGCCCGGAGCAGGACCTGCTGGCATCGCTGGATATCGGAACGATCTACAGGAAGTCGATGGACGGTACTGGATTCGGGCTCTTCGACTACTCTGTCGGAGGGGCCGTGAAGAATCTCGGGAAGAACATATCGTACGCCGGATATGACAGCTTCCCCCCTCTTGCGGTTGACATAGGGGGTAATCTGGAGTTTGTGAGGGCGGGTTTCTACAAGGCGCGTTTTGGCACGCATTTTATGGTGCCTTTCAACCCGTTCAACTTCTTTCTCGGCTTCGGACTGGAGAACATCTTCTTCGATATGGTCAACGTCAAGCTCGGTGTCAATCTCGGCGTCGAAGAGATAGACCCCTTGAGTTTCGGTGTCGATGTGAACTTTACAATAAAGGACACAGACCTGCAGGTCTCCTACTCGCTTCTGCCCACCAACTTTAACGGGAGTAAGGAGTACACTCACAATGCCGGTATTTCCGTGGCTTTCGGTAACTACGATACCAAGCCCCCGAAGAGCGAAGTCGGTGTGGAGGACGTGTACTTCTCCCCGAACCATGACGGGGTCAGGGACAAGGAGGTGTTCAACCTCAACATCAGCGATAATACGATGGTCTTTGGATGGGAGCTCGATATAACGGACGAGGGGGGAAAGCCCATAAAGTCGTACGCGGCCGAGGATGTGAGGAAGATCAGATACATGACCATCGGTAAGTATCTGAGCCGAATCTTCGCAAAGAAGGAGGAGGTCAAAATTCCGAAGGCCGTTGAGTGGGACGGAGAGGACTCCGAGGGGGCCGTGGTCCCTGACGGTGTGTACTACTTCACACTCACCGCCTGGGACGAGAATAACAACAAGACAACCACGGAAAAGAAAAAGGTGATCGTTGATACGGTAGTACCCCTTGTCCACGCGGAAAGTGACCTTCTGCTCTTTTCACCGAACGATGACGGAGTGAAGGATTCATTGACGCTGAACATAGAGAGCGAAAATATCGCAGCGGAGGACAGGATTGTCCTCAGTATAACCGATAAAAAGGGAAACACAGTCGTCGAACAAGAGTTTGCAGGCTCTGTTCCTTCCAGGTGGGTCTGGAAAGGGAGGGATAAGAACGGCGCTCTGGCCCCGGAAGGGATCTATAGATTCACCGTTAATGCTGTAGATCCGGCGGGGAACCGCTCACAGACGGGGGTCGAAGACATAGTCGTGAGGACGGAATACGAGAAAGTTTCCGCTTCACCCTCTTACAGGTCTTTCTCGCCGAACGGTGACGGCTACTTCGACCTCAATGACATAAAACTCTTTTCATCGAGCAAGGAAGGCCTCCTTGAATGGGAACTCGTCGTTCTCGATGAAGGGGACAAGGTTGTTAGGGAATATACCGGACAGAAGGATTTCCAGGAGACCATAAGCTTTGACGGAAAGGATGAGTCAGGAAGGCATCTTCCGGACGGTCTTTATACACTGAGGTTTCGTCTCTCCTACGACAGCGGGAACCATCCCGAGTCTTTCTACAAGTTCGTAAAGATCGACAACACCTCTCCCGGCGTGGAGGTAAGCTTGAAGATAAGCGCATTCTCGCCCAACGGTGACGGGGTAAAGGACACGATAAGCATCGTTCACAAGATACAGGGGGAGCCTACAGACCGTTTCGAGGCGCAGATGCTGACGGGCTCCGGCGCGGTGTTCAAGAGTTTCGACTACGGCCAGAACCCTCCGGGAGTTGTCGTGTGGGACGGTATGGGTGACGGCAACACCCAGCCTGTGGAGGGGAACTATTCCTACGTCATAACCGGCAGGGATGATGTGGGAAACAGCACGACCCGGAGGATAGGTCCCATCAAGCTCGTCACCGGGTTTGAGGAGATCTCGGTGGAGCCCGTGATGTACTCGTTCTCACCCGATGATGACGGTCTCAACGATACTGTGAGCTTTGAGGTCAACGCATCGAGCAGGGAGGGGATAACGGAGTGGAGGATGGAGATCAGGAACAAGGAGGACGAGCTCGTAAGGGCGTTTTCCGACAGGGATCTCGGACCCGCACTGCCGACCCAGATCACCTGGGACGGCACCGACAAGACCGGAACAGTGACGGCAGATGCCCTGTACACCACGTTTCTCAGCGTACAGTACGATACCGGAAATAATCCCATATCAAAACCGAAGGACATAAAGCTCGATACGACCTCACCCTCTATAGAGCTCTACATCCCGGATCTATACATCTCCCCCAACAACGACGGCTCGAAGGAGACGATCACGATATACCAGAAGATACAGGGGGAACCGGATGACGCTTATTCGGCTGACATACTCGATTCGGTCGGATCCAGTGTAAGGAAGTTCGAGTGGAGGGAAACACCGCCGGCAGAGATCGTCTGGGACGGGAGAGATGATAAAGGGAATCCGCTTGTTGAGGGGCTCTACTCCTACGTCGTCAGGGGAGAAGATGCTGCGGGCAACGCCGTAAAGAGGCAGATTTCCGATATCGTTCTTATCTCTTCCTATGAAGCAGTAACTATTAAAGGGGACCAGGCAGGGATCTCTCCAAACGGTGACGGATTCTTCGACAGCGTCCAGTTTTCGACCGATATATCCTCTACAGAGAATCTTACCGAGCGGCAGCTCAGTATACTGAACTCTCAGGGTAAGGTCGTGAGAGCGATAAAGGGCAGCGGTGTTCCGCCGGCGACGATCCGGTGGGAGGGGAAGGATGATAAAGGATCACTGGTACCGGACGGAATCTATGCCTATGCAATGAGCCTGCTCTACCGAAGCGGTAACCACCCGGCGAGCGATTACGGAGAGATTGTCGTCGATACAACTCCTCCTTATTCAATGTTCGTCGTGTCACCGACGCTCTTCTCACCGGATGGTGACGGGGAGTCGGACACGATGTACATAAACGTCGAACTCGATGACAAAAGCGGTGTGGAGGAGTGGCAGCTCTCCATCTACAGAGAGTACGACGGCAAGGTGGAAAAGGCCGCGCCTTTCAAGCGATTCAGCGGCAGGGGCAGCTACAGGGACAAGATCCGGTGGGACGGGTACTCCGATCCGATACGGATGCCCCCCTCCTTTACCCCCACAGACGCGTATACCTACAAGCAGATGGGCGGACGATGGGTGATGCTGGTGGATTCCGCTGCCAGCTATACTGTGGAGCTCGAAGCCTACGACCGCTACAGGAACAGGGTACTCCAGAAAAAGCGTTTTAATACCGACATACTCGTGATAAAGACCCCCCAAGGTCTGAAGATCATGATCAACTCCATACAGTTCGAGTTCGACCGTGCTGATCTTCGTCCCGAGAGCTATTCGATACTCGACAGGCTCACCGAGATCCTGGAGAAGTTCCCGAACTACAAGGTGAACATCGTCGGTCACACAGACTCGATAGGAACGGAAGTGTACAACCAGGGTCTGTCAGAGCGCAGGGCCTATTCCGTGTACCAATATCTGGTTGAGCATGATGTTGACAGGGACAGACTCACAACAGAGGGGAAAGGTGAGCTTCTGCCTATTGATAACAACGATACTGAGCTTGGAAGGGCGAGAAATCGCCGAGTGGAGTTCTACCTCACGAAAAAACCGCAGTAGAAAGATTCCGTGACCCGTTGAACCGATCGGTTGATGAAACTGTTTCCCTTAAATCGTTACGGGCTATATCTTCGCTGCCCGGAAAACAGCACGTACAAAGAGCCTGCTGAAACCGTTACGGATATGGAAGAGGCCTTCTTTTACGAGACCCCGATAGGAGTTCAAGAGTATCCTTTGAGAGGAGGGTTCACCTTTTAAGAAAAACGGGCTCGAGATCCTGAAGAACGGGGGTCTTCTTTTAAAAGAAACAGGGGCGGGGGCTTGATATATTCCGCACTCTTCTGCAGCTTTAGGGGATTCTCTCCTGATGCCTGAAAGTGGGCCGACTCCATCTGCAGGAGGATGAAAAGGGGGATGCGGATCTCGGTCTTCCGAAAAAGAAGACGGTAGAGGTGTTTACCGGTTTCGAAGTCGTGCGCGGCCAAAAAGTGGCCGGGTGGGTACAGAACGACTGCTGTATGAAAAAAGAAGGAGTAGAAGAGTCACATGAGGAAGATAGAAATAGGTATACTTGGCATGGGAACAGTCGGCAGCGGTGTGTGGGACCTTTTCCGCAAGAACAGGGACCTTATATGGAACAAATCAGGCATCGACCTGAAGATAGCGAAGGTTGCAGATAAGGATCCGAAAAGGAAAGGGGTTCTCGGGATTCCGGATGATATCTTTACCGAAGATCCGATAGAGGTTTTAGAGCATCCCGATATCGATATCGTAGTCGAGCTTATCGGGGGAACGACGGTCGCGAGAGAGCTGATCATCCGCGCCGCGGAAAAGCACAAGCACATCGTTACAGCGAACAAGGCACTCCTTGCGAGACATGGGCCGGAAGTTTTTAAAATAGTAGTAGAGAACGAAGTGGAGATCGGGTTCGAGGCCTCTGTCGGCGGGGGCATTCCGATCATAAAGACCATACGGGAGGCCCTTGTCGGGAACCGGGTCAAAAAGATAATCGGAATACTGAACGGGACGAGCAACTTTATCCTCACCAAGATGACCAGGGAGGGAATAGATTTCAACCAGGCACTCGAGGTGGCACAAAGGCTCGGGTTTGCCGAGGCGGACCCGTACCTCGATATATCGGGAGGCGATGCGCGGCACAAGATCACCATTCTGTCTTCGTTTGCCTTCAACACAATGATCGACCACGACTCGGTCTACATGGAAGGGGTCGACGGTATAGACATAAAGGATATCGGGTATGCTGAAGAGTTCGGCTTCGTTACCAAGCTGCTTGCCGTGGCGCATCTCACGGACCACGGCATTCTCGTAAAGGTCCACCCCACACTCGTGAGCAGGGAGAACCCTCTCGCTGCGGTACTGTGGGAAGACAATGCGGTAATGGTCGAGTCTGATTTCCTAGGGACCTCGATGTATTACGGGAAGGGTGCAGGGGCGAAACCCACTGCGAGCGCTGTGGTGGCGGATGTTGTAGATATCTCAGAGCGTATCCTGGGCAAGAGCGAGTACAACAGTAAGAGGTACACTTTTTTCAGGGATCTCCCTCAGCTCGAGTTCGAAACGAACCGGACCCGCTACTACTTCAGATTCAATGTACTCGACCGTCCCGGAATCCTCTCCAAGATCGCGGGTGTGCTGGGTCAAAATAATATCAGCATTGCGTCTGTGATCCAGAAGGAGAAGGAGGAAGAGCTCAAATACGTGCCGCTTATTATGATGACTCACGATGCCGTCGAAGCGGACGTGAAGAGGGCGATCGCGAAAATAGATTCTTTCCCGGAGGTCGAAAAGAGCAGCAAGATTATACGAGTCCTGACTGATTAGGGCCCATTACCTGCAAAACATTTCGTAAAATTGGTTGCACTCCAAGAATATCTTACACAATGAGATCTCAGTACAATAGAGTGTGGAGGACAAGAGTAATAAATTATTGACATATGATGAAAATTGTGGTAGCATCTTTTTGTTAATTAGGGTAATTAAGAAGGCCCGGATTTGGACTGTCCTGGTTGTGAATGTTCCTTTTCCTTTAAATTATATACTCCAATTATTGTTCTATTCTTGGACCTGGGCACAGGTTGCGGGTTACAGTCTTCATAATCAACAGAGAGGTCTTTCGAGGGATTGCTGTTTGTGAAAGACCGTAAATAGAATTAGCAGTTGAGAATACATAGATCCTATTTGAAGGAGGTGATGTGCTGGAGAGAGCAGAATTGTCGTTATATCGACTAACGTCAAGGAAGAAAAAACTTTAAAGGAGGTTAACGCTCTATGAAGAAAAGACTATGGTGGGTTATTACACTGATGATGGGCCTTGCACTGACAGCGAGTTTTGCGCTTGCCGGCACTTCTGAAAAAGGAGGGTCTGCTGAGAAGCCTGCTGAAGAGCAGTTAATAACAATTCACTGGGCTCAATGGGCACCTGCTGATTACCTGCAGAAGCTCTCTGAGGGATTCACAAAAGAGACGGGAATCGAGGTGATTGTTGAGCAGACGCCGTGGGAGACCTTTGTTCAGAAATACAACACAGAGATGATAGCGCGTAGTGACGCATGGGACATTATCGTCGGAGACAGCCAGGATATAGGAAACATGGCGGTGAACGGTCACTATGTGGAGCTTACGGACTGGATAAAGGAGAAGGGCGTCGACAAGACCTTCACTCCTGCATCTCTCACCTACTTCGCGGAATATCCGAAGGGCGGGAAGCGCTACTATGCGGTTCCGTGCGAAGGAGATGCGCTGGCATGGGCATACAGGAAGGATCTTTTCGAGGATCCCATGAACAAGGAGGCCTTTAAGAGGGAGTACGGGTATGAGCTCGGGGTCCCGGAATCCTGGGATATGCTGAAGGATATAGCCGAGTTCTTCCATGATCCTGATAACGGTTTCTACGGCATCGCGATCTACGGAGATAACGGCTATGATTCACTTGCCATGTTTGCAGAGCAGATGATATGGTCGTTCGGCGGCGAGCTTGGTGACTACTCTACCTACAAGGTCGAGGGCCTTCTGAATTCAAAAGGTGCGATTCAAGGGATCGAGTACTACCACGAGCTGTTCAAGTTCACGCCGCCAGGGTTTGGTGACGCATTCTACGTAAAGAGCAACGAT
>DATKZJ010000004.1:0-11353 GCA_035527995.1 Spirochaetota bacterium
GATTTTTACCTCCTGGGTCCGCGACAACGGGTCTATAACCGGGCTCATTCTCGAAACGCGGCCGTAGAACCTCTTGTCCGGATAGGCGACCACCGAAATCTCCGCCTCGAGGCCCCTTCTGATCTTGTATATATACCGTTCGGGAACCTTCACTACAAAGTTTACGGTGTCCATGTCCACGATCTGGAGAAGCGGGGCCTGAGGTGTGCCGTATGCCCCTACCTCCGCTATCACGCTCTTCACTATACCGTCTATCGTCGACTCCACGGGTGTTGGTGCATAGGTAAGGCCGGCCTCGCTTCTGTCGATGTGGAGGAGCACCTCGCCCTTTGTCACACGATCCCCCTCTCGTACGAGGATATCCTTCACCTTGCCCGGTACCGTGGAAAATATGTTGACCTCGGTTACTGGGACGATCTCACCGTTGAATACGAGCGATTCCGATATATCCGCCTTCCTCACCTCTGAGACCGCCACAGGTGTCGCTGTTTCGAGCACCTCTGCGCCTTTTTTCTGCAGTATATCAAGCTTGCCCTCGTACCTGAAATATGCGATCCTTCCAAGCACCCCGAGGACCCCGAGTATGACTATGACAATAATGACTGCTTTCAAGCCCTTTTTCATGCTTCCTCCTCACTCCTGATAAAAGATCATCTTTAAAGCTGATCTTTAAAATCGTCGACCCCCACCGCATTCATGAGATCGAAGAGAGCTATCTTATGATTATATACCGCCTGCAGGTAGCCGAGCTTAGCGTTGTTCAGCCCGATCTGCGCGTCTTTGAGCTCCATGCTCGAGATAAGACCGTTTTTGTACCGCTGAAGAGCGGAGTCGTAGAGTTTCTGTGCGAGCTCTATCCCCTTCTTTCCCGATCCGATCTTCGCCCACTCTTCTTCTATCTTCAGAACAAGGTTCTCAATATTGAGCCTGATACCGCTCTTCACGGAGCTCAGCTGAAGATCGAGATTTTCTATATCGAGCTCACCCTTCGCTATGTCCGCGGTCTCCTTGCTCCACGGGAAGAGCGCCGAAAGAGGCATCGTGACGCTTATGCCGATCGTGAGATTGCCGTCCCAGGAATCCTCGCCCCAGTACTTGTTATCTCCTGTACTGGTGTCAAAACCGCTGGTGAGCATATAGTTCGCAAATGCCCCCACCACCGGCTTGTTCGCGGCCTTTGTGATCTCCTGCCGGGTCCGCTGCAGTGCCGTGTTCCTCTGGAACTGACGGATCTCATACTTATTCGACATCGCTCCGTCGATGAGCTGCTTCTTTTCGGGCTCGAAGAATTCAGGCGTGAGAGAGCCGATAAGCTCGATATCGAACTCTCCGTCCCCCTCTATGCCGAGGAGATCCATCACAGCGAGGAGGGTGAACCTCAGTCGGTTATATGCGGATATGACTGTAGGGTTGAAATTTTCAACGTCAGATTCAGCGGAGAGCACCTCGTACTCCGGAGAGAGACCGGCCGAGAACCTCTTTCTCGTCACATCGAGAGCCTCCTTCTTGTGCATGAGGGTCTCCTCCTGTACCGCAAGAACCTCCTTCGCCAGTATGTAGCCGTAGAATGCTTTTTTTATCTCTATTATGAGCTTTCTCTGCTCCTCTCCGAGGTCCAGCTTGGCGAGGTCCGCACCATCCTCTGCGAGCTTTACCGCATTATTGATCTTTCCCCATGTGAAGACGGACTGCCTCACGTCGACAGAGAGCGATATCGGATCGGATGCAGCCGTGTATGCAGACCCGAAACCGAGATCCATCGCCGGCTGTTCGAAGAAGTGCGTGTATGTCGCGGTAGTGGATACCGACGGATAATACGAGGCCTTCGCGGACTTAACTCCTGCCTCTGCAGAGTACACGGACACCGCTTTCGCCTTCAGGGCCGTGCTGTTCTGGAGACCGAGTCCGATCGCCTCCTCGAGTGTAAGCCTCATGGTCTCGGCACCGAGAAGCTGTGCCCCCATGAGGAACAGGAGTGACACCACAGGAACTGTACATCGCTTCACCCAAGCCTTCATATCTCCTCCATTGTTCACACGGACCGCTAAACATCCCTGTTCAATCCGCTTTGATCACCGGCTATCACATGCCGCTGACGCCTTCCATGATCCCTTCGAGCAATATCTTCATGATTGTATCTACTTTTTGTTCTATATCGATTTCCTGGTCTTCCGGCTTGAATCCGATCTGGTCCAGTGCGGACTCCATCATACCGAGGTAGCCGTATACGATCTCCTCCGCTTCGATATCTTTCCTGATAAGCGCCTCACTCTGCGCAGACTGTACTATTTGTGTAAGATACTGCACGAGCTCGAGTCTCTTATCGCTGATAATGGAGAAAAGGTTCTCGTGATCACCGAGCAGGTTTGTTCCCATCGCAGTGCGTATCAGCCCGAAGAATTCAGTATTCTTCGCAAAGTACTCGAGTTCGGTATACGCGATGCTCCTCATCACCTCGAGGGGCCCCATCGACTTCGAGATGTTCTCCCGCATAATTTCAACAAGCCTGTTTATGACGAAGAGAATAGTGCTCGAAAAGAGGTCCGCCTTGTCACGAAAATAGAGGTACAGCGTTCCCTTTGCGATCGACGCCTCACGCGCGACCTCCTCGAGCGCGGCAGGGCTGTATCCCTTCCTGGAAAAAACCTTCAACGCAGCCTGCATTATCGTATTTCGCTTCTGCTCTCTCTTTTCGTCCTCATCACCTTTTATCATGGCTCGATCCATACCTTTTAAATGACTGACCGTTCAGTCATTTAATATAATTCACTGTAAAAAAATCGTCAATAAAATTTTAACTGTTCATCGCAAAAAAAATTCGTTATACCTTATATGCCCGCTGCAGGCGGGACGGAGGCACAATGTGCTAGACCTTTTCAAGCTGCCCAGGCTTTACTGGAAAAGACTCGTACTGTGGGGTTTTCAGCCGTTCTACATCAGATACTTCAAGCTGAAAGCAGTGGGGCTCGAGAATGTTCCGAAGGAGGGCTCGTGCCTCATCGTAGCGAATCACAGCCACCTTCTCGACCCCTTCTTCATCGGGGCCCTCATCAGGCGCCCCATATTCCAGATGGCGTCAAACGAGTTCTTCAGGAAGCCGCTCGTTCGGCGGTTCATGTGGGCCATGGGTGCATTTCCGAGAAAGAAAGGTTTCACGGACTTCAAATCGATAAAACACGCTATTCATATCGTGCGGGAAGGGCATCCGCTCGTGATATACCCTGAGGGGGGCAGGAACTGGGACGGCGAGACCCTACCGATACTGCGCTCCATAGCAAAGCTCGTAAAGCTGCTCGGAGTCCCTCTCGTCACTGTAGTTTCGAAGGGCAACTATATCACATACCCGCGCTGGGCAGACAAACGGAGGAAATCCCCCATCGTCATTCACTACTCGAAACCGGTCATCTTCGGCAGAAAGTCTACGGACGACGAGATCATCGAACATATCCGAAAGGGAATCTACAACAACGATAACTACACCGACGTCAAACGGATAAGGGGAAAGAACCCGGCACGTGGACTTTGGAGGCTTCTATGGAGGTGTCCGAACTGCAGAACGATCGACGCGCTTAGTGAAAGTGATGGACGGTTCCTGCGCTGCTCCGAATGCGGAAAACGGTATGAGGTGGACCTCCGCTGCAGCATGAGAGAGGAGGGAGACGGAAAGTGGCGAGCCATAAAGGAATACTCTGATACGATGTTCAGAGAGGAGGAGGTTACACCGCTCGCCAACGAGAGAGAACTCGAGCTCGCCCCAGATGAGCAGATATACCTGCGCTCCAAAAAGGTGGAACTCCTGCACGAGCCGGTATACCCGAATCTGGAGAAGGAGGGAGACGGTATACTCTATCTCACAGACAGAAGGCTCATATTCGAGAACGAAGAGAACGGAGCCGTAACATCCTACCCGTTCGAGCTGATACGGGGAAGATCCACAGAGAGGAACAACATCTTCCAGGTCATAATGGAGGAGGACATCGCAAGGTTCATCATGTCCGAGGAGAGCTGCTACAAGTGGGAGGTTGTATACGACCACATAAGACGCAGGGGCGGCTACAAAGACGAGGAGTATTGAACCCCGTTCATTACTATTTGGAAATGTTACGAGTTACGAGATACCAAATAAAGTAAAAAGCGAGCCTCTCTCCCTGATAATACGGGGAGACCTCTTCTTAAGCCTATTGTAATGTTTTATCCAGGTCACCCTATGACTGCCTTTTACACATTTGAGAGCTTTCATCACGTAATTTTTTATTTAGGCCTCCCTATAACTGCCTTTTACACATTTCAGAGCTTTTATCACGTAATTTTGAGATAGGGTCTATTATTTACGGTGAGAAAAGCGCCAAAAGCCCCCTTACTTACAGTTTGCTGTTGGTCATGAGAAACGGGGATTGAAACCCCCATTCATATGTGATAAACGGGGTTACACAGGAAGCCGCATACGCAGTACCTCAAATCCCTCGAACCGTCCGACAGGCAGAAAACACCCCTCCATTCCCTTCGGAGCGTAGGCAAGAACCTCCCCGGTGACGTAGAAGTTCCCAGGCTCCCCGAACTTTCTTCCGAGGTTGAAAACCGTGTTGACGGAATCCGACACGATAGTGCCGGTATCCCCTATACGGCGGTATACGGTATTTCCCAGATGTAGGCAGATGCTGAACGACAGCAGGGTATTGAAATGCGGGTTCTCGACACTGTATACCGTACGAGAGAGCATTAACCCGAAGCACATCAGTACGGCTTCACAGCGCCTGCCGTCGAATGGGAAGAGGACAATTCCCTCGAAGTCGTTCCACATCCACACCTTTCCGTTGTTCTGGGTAACAGTCCGCTCCACATACGACCTGAACGAGTTATCGGCCGCACCAATGAGGTCGTCAGAGAGGGTACGCATGAGCTGTCTTTTATCCTCGAGCTCGATATACATGAGACAGAAAGTATACTCTTGTCCCGACCGCATCCTCCGCCAGTCACTCCCTGAAAGTATGTAGCCGTCTTCCACTAGGGTCTTTTTATGACTCCCCGCATCTTCCAGCATCTGAGCTCTCAAGGCCAGCGCACCGCGCACCCTTCGCGGAGTGATCTGGCCGTCGAACGACCTACCGACATAATCGCTCGCCCCGTCAAGGAAGAGCGTTCCTATGTCGCACACGCTGCCTTCCGGATCGACTATGCCGTACCTGCGCTTTCCGTAGACCTTAAGGTATTTCAATATCCGCTCTTTGGACTCCCTCCCGTATCCCGAAACATCCACGTAGACAAAGGCTTCCCTGGGCGCCTCTTTCAGCCCTCTCTTGAGGCTGGAACAGGGCAGGAGGGAGAAATCGACCGCCCTGCTTCGCTGAAGAGGCAAAAAGCGCTCTTTCATCTCCTCACTGTCAGAAAAAAGGATCACGTTCATCTATATTTCCCACTTCAGCCTGTAGTAGTAATAGTACGGAGGGTTCTCCTGTTCACCCGTCCGTTCGAGCCGGTTCGTAATAAGATGGTCAATGTACATGCACACATTGCTCGAGATGGTAACGCAGTCCGGCTTTGTGCTCTGAGCTTCAATGTTTGCAAGTCTTTTCAGGGTTTCGCTCTCGGCGTCCTCTATATTGTGCCTGAACTTACAGGGCCCTGAGTCCACCGCTATTCTCACTCTTAAGGGGACATTGAGCTCGCTTTTGATGAGGTTATAGATGTAGAGCTCGTGGATTATCTCCATGGCGCTCAGCACTGCATTGTTGTTGCGCCCCGAAAAGTAGAAGGCTATCAGAACACCGTCTCCCTCCCAGTTCCAGATTCTCCCGTTGCGCTTTTCCACGGCATTTTGCACGATCCGCCGAAGGTCTTTATAGGTTTGATGAACTACTTCGGGACTGTTTTGACGCACGAGCTGTGAGCTCCCTACTATATCGAGACGAAAAAACGTGAAGATATACTCGCCGTTCTCCCGTAAGACACCCCAGTTTTTTGTCTTGGCGATGGAGGGGTCCTCGAAGAACTGGTTCGATTCCTTATCGTACACAAGTCCGGAATTGTTGATCTCTATGAGAATTTCTCTGAGATACGGAATCCTGTACTTCCTTCCCCTGAAGTAGTAATCCCGCATCCTGATGAGCAGGACGATGAGGTCCAGGAAAAGCTCTCTTGATGTGAGGTCGTATACGATCTGGCGCGCAGCATCCTTGTTCGGTATCGAGATGTTCGTTGGAAACCCGGTGCGCTCGAACAGATCGTAGTTCTGAATGAGCCGTCTTGCGAGATGGCTCATGGTATGAACGTCCATCGACTCGGCGAGTGCTCTTATGGCCAGATTGGTGAGTCTCGAGTTGACGCGCATCACACCGCCTCTTCGCACAACGGATACGATATGTAGTTTAATTTTACCGGCTCAAAATGTCAAGACGGCCATACCCTACTGGTTTTGAACAAGCTCCTGATAGATCTCGATTATCTCCCCGGCGTAACTCTCCTCAGACTCGACGTGTCCCCATCCCTTGGCCGTCTGGAAGATACCGTCCATGGCTGTGTCGTGGTAGCTCCTCATGATGTGAGGTATACCCCGCTGTGTCAGTACCGAGTCGATAAGCTGAGCCTCTACATCGTTTTCTAAGACGAGAATCTTTTTCAGTGGTCCCACCTTCCCTCCTGTCTCGTACCGTGGCCTTCGCACCAAACGAGGATGTTCTCCCGGGCGGCTTCGTTGTTATTTCAGCCGCCCACAGTGCCGACGTTGTAAAATAGGCCGTTTCTCTTTGAGTTCAGCCTGCTGCTCTATTCTGCTCCTGATGTCCCAGGGAGAAACGCTGCCTGGCTTAGGGTTCATCCTGCTGCTCTATTCTGGTCTCACATATCTTCCACGCTCCATCTTCCCGCTTCAGTGTAGTGACGATAGTATGGTCCGACCACACGACAGGCCCTTCGAGGTTCTCCTCATATATGAGGAATGCCTGCGCCTCGCTGTCATTGTGTTCAACGACCTCGATAGAATCGGGAACCGACAGAACCGGTTCACCCGGATTCAGCATATAAATCTTTTTCCCGTCTCTGTCGTACGCCTCTATCCATACATAATCGGTGAGCTCCTGTGCCTTGACGGAACAGAAGCCTTTCCTGAAGATACCAAGCACATCGTCCCTTGAAGTCATATGCTCCCTGTTATCCCACACCACAAGTTCCAGAGAGAGCGCATACTCTATCGCTTTTACTATCTTTTCAGCTTCTCTCTGTTCGAATTCCAATACCGATGCACGCGCTCTTTTTTCTTCCTGTTCGGCCGCCGCGCCGGGGGCCTTTTGTTTTGCCGCGCTTTTCGGAAGCTCTATTGTCGCACATCCTGATACTGCTACTACCGCTACCGACAGCAGCACGATAAAAATCGTCTTCATTTCTCGATAAGTCCTTTCATAGTCTCCCTCACAACGGCGAGGGTACCATCAATGTTCTTTTAAGCTTCTGCACGCTGTGCTACCGTACTCAGCACGAACGAACCGATTAATGAAACTCCGATCTTCCCCTACTCGATTCTTTCAAAACCGCCGATTGTGTGCCCTTCCTTGGAGGGACCCTTCCCCGGAAGGACCTCTCCCCCTGCCTGCCTCTTCCGGGATCAACGGCCCCCACCTCTTCGTCCAACTACCCCGTCGAAACACCCCGATACCGCCTTTGAGAAGAACCTCCAGGGGAATAACGGCCCGGTTTTCCGTATATATGTAATATATTCTATCCCGACCCTCTTTTTCAACTCCTTTTCCTCTTTCCGAAGATTGAGGGTCATGAGAGAGAGCACGAGATACGCAAGGTAGATCGGATGCTACACCAGTCTATATGGACCTGTGGTGACAAGTTTATGGTCCTTTTTGATCAATACGGTGCTCGAGTAGTTTTCCCCCAGCGCCCTGTGGGAAATGGCAATGATGAAAACCGCCCCTGTCCCGCCTGCTCGATAGCGGGAAAGACGAGGTAAGGAAGAAGAAGAGCGGGGCCGAACAGAATTAAAGGATTCGGATCGAGCGTCGCGAAAACAGGAGGTATTACCGTCTGTGAGCGACCGAGCTTCAGCGTGCTTCAAGAAAACCGGTTTCAGGATGCAGAACGTTACTTCAGCGCTCCGAACAGTATGGAATCGGATCCAGTATGGAATCGGATCCAGGATGGCGTCGGATCACTGACATTGTGACGGGCTGCGCCTATGGTGGAGTTTTCGGCTGGTGCCGAAGTTCCAGTTATTGCCTGTCCGCAGCTCCTGAGAATCGAACTCAGGAAGAAACTCAGCCTCAAGGCGTCTTGTTCCGCCCTTCACCAATCATCCCAGACCCGCCTGGGTTGTGCAAGCTGCCCGCGGTGCACCCTGCCTTTGGCTTCAGCTGCGATCGGGTTGGTCAACGCCGGTCACCTATATAAATTTTCGTGCATCCCGGAGCTTTAGATTAATCAAATTATCGTTCTCATCATACATATTATTTGACCCTTTTGGAAAGTCGGGTGACGAAAACCCTGAAAAAATAATCCAGTAACTCGATGACCGATATCGGGTTCCCTGGATTACGTATTTACTATGAGCCGGAAAGCCGTCTCCTTTTCCATATTGATTTTTGAGATGTGGAAGCTGGCGGCGAGTCGAGGCACACCCTGCGAAACAGGGAGGCTGTAGATCATCCTCTTAGTGGGGCTTTCTCATAAATTGCATAGCAAGGGGTTTCGATGTAAAAAATAATGTTTACGGTGAAAAAAGCGCTAAAATACCCATTCCTTCGTAAAGGAATGGGTATTGACCTTCCTATTACGATCGCACATAAGGAATGGGGATTAAAGCCCCGTTACTTACAGTTTGCTGTTGGTCATGAGAAACGGGGATGAGTGCGGTTTTCTCGTAGTTGATTAACGGCTTTGCGGTATATTATATAAGTGTATGGAGAGAAAAGCGCCAAAAGCCCCGTTACTTACAGTTTACTGTTGGTCATGAGAAACGGGGATTAGCCGTCTTCGGGGCCGGTTGAAACATGCGATTTTTATAGGTCAGAGCCTCTGAAGTAGCGGCAGAACTCATCCGTGAGAGGCGTACGTTCCATTCTTCAGGTATCTCTCTTTTCGTAAGTATTCCCTGTACATACGCGCCGCTCGATAGTAGTTCTCGGTGTTATGATATCCGCTCTCTATATCAGCCCTGTACAGATCGAGGAGGTTCGGAAAATAGGGGGACCGGAAGAATTTCTTCAGCCTTCCCTCGGGCAGACAGTCGAGGCCCCCGAGAAGCATATGGTATCTCACGAGGAAGAGTACCTCCTCCGTATCCTCCCTGCTGAAGGAGAAACGGTTCAGTACCTTCTTTGCAATGACTTTGCTTGCTGAGGAGTGATCAGGAAAGGGCAGAGACGTTCTTCCGTTCTCTTTTGTCACCGCCTTTCCCGTATCATGGAGAAGTATCGCCATCATGAGGTTCCTTTTCGGCTTCTTTACACAGTTTAGGCAGTTAAGAGTGTGGAGGAACCCGTTCCCCTCTGGATGGTGCTCCTTATCTTGATCGACACTCTTCAGCGCCGCGAGCTCGGGGAAAACAGTGTCGACGATCCCCCACTCATCGAGCATTCTGATGGATCTGTACGCATAGGCGGATGTCAGCGTTTCCACGAAATCCTGCGCGATAGCAGGACTCATTCGTTCGTAGGCCGCAAGTGATTCTTTCTGTTTCAGATATTCGTCGAGCTCTCCGTCCACCTCGAACCCCGTTTCACTATAGACCTTGGCGGTCTTCAGCGCGAGAAGAGGAAATTCCCGCTCCACAGCCTCAGGAGAAAGCCTTGTCCTGATCTGTCCTCTCTTCAGGAGGGAATACGCGTCGAGAGGATCGTAGAAGAGATCATCCTCTAAATCGTAGAAGAAGCCGTTGATGAGGAAGGGTGTGTGTGAGGTCGCCTTCCGAAGCGCCTTCCTCTTCAGCTCCGAATGGTTTGAGGCCTCCCGTTTTTTCTCGGGGAGCGCATCACTCACGTAGAACATAACGCTCCTGCCGCCGGTCTGCAGGCGGGCGTGCTCCTGATGTCCGTTCCTGAAACATACCTCCGGAAAGAGCCGTGACAGCTGTAAAAGGTCTGCATTGGTAAGAATTTTCAGAGAGGAGGGTTTTCTTTGGATCAGCATATCACGGGCAGTTTCGAAGGCGTAGAATGCCCAAAAACCGCTGTCGATCAGCAGCCGGGAACAGTATTCAGTGTTGACTTTCATTTTCAAAAATCGTCCAGATATATGTGCTACACCATATACTATAGTGTAAATTTTTGTGCAGGAGAAGCCTTTTAAACCGGGGCCTGCGGGATCAGTGCCTGAAGTGCCTCACGCCCGTGAAGTACATCGGCATACCGTACTCGTTGCAGACATCTATGGAATCCTGGTCTTTGATCGAGCCTCCGGGCTGGATGATCGCCACGATTCCGCTGTCAAGAGCAAGCTTTACCGCATCCGGTTTTGGGAAAAACGCGTCCGATGCCAGTACACTCCCCCTGCTTCTTTCGCCTGCCTTGTGGATTGCCATGAAGGTCGCATCCACCCTGCTCATCTGCCCTGCTCCGATTCCGACCGTCTTTGTCCCGCTGGCCAGCACGATCGCGTTGGACTTGACCCATTTAACAACCTTCCACGAGAAAAGAAGCGACCTTATGAGCTCGGCATCTGCGCTCTTTTTTGTAACGAGCTTCAGGCTGTCCTCTCCGACACTCACAAGATCTCTCTCCTGGACGAGAACACCGCCCAAAACCCTCTTCATATCGTAATCGTACAGATCTTCGGAAAAATCTCCTGTCTCGAGGATGCGAACATTCTTCCTTTCTTTAAAAACTTCAACGGCATCCGGCTCAAAACGAGGAGCGATCACACATTCGATAAATCCGGCCCCCATCACCTCCTGTGCCGTGCTCCTGTCTACGGTTCTGTTGAAACCGATTATGCTCCCGAAAGCAGAGACAGGATCGCTGGCCCATGCGTCGCAGAATGCCTGCTTCAGGGAGAGTGCCGTGGCAGTCCCGCACGGATTCGTGTGCTTTATCACGCTGCAGGCTGGCTCGTCGAAGCCCTTCACAATCTCGAATGCCGCCTCGATATCGAGTATGTTGTTGAAAGAGAGCTCTTTCCCCCAGAGCTTTTTTGCAGTTGACACGCCCTTTGCCTTGATCTCCGGGTCTGTATAGAAACTGGCGGCTTGGGCGGGGTTCTCACCGTACCGCAGGTCCTGCCTCTTCTTGAAATAGAAGTTTATCGTGTCCGGGAAACTCTCGCCGTCTTTCGCAAACACGGTCTGAAGATAACCCGAAATGATCGCATCGTAGTACGCTGTACGTTCAAAGACTTTCACAGCCATACGCCTTCGAGT
>DATKZJ010000005.1:0-17197 GCA_035527995.1 Spirochaetota bacterium
TCCACCCACATACTCCCTGAGGTTTCCATGACGTGCAGCAAGGTGGTCATCATCAATGAAGGGGAGATCGTGGCCGTCGATACGACCCAGAACATCGGAAAAAGCCTGGTTCACTCTCATCAGGTGGAACTCGTTGCAAAAGGACCTTCCCGGAAGATCGTTGAGAGTATTTCGGCGATCGACGGGGTCGGTAGGGTGGATACAGATGGAGATATGTATACGGTGGAGACGGAGAAGGATAAAGACCTCAGGTCTCAGATTGCGAAGAGAATCGTCGAAGAAGGATTCGAGCTTCTGGAGCTCCGTTCGAGATCGATGAGCCTCGAAGATGTATTTCTCAAACTAGTAACGGAAGAGGAGGGAGGAGAACGGGCATGAGGAACATTGCAGAAATCTACAAGCGAGAGATCCGGTTCTACTTTACAACGCCGATCGCCTACGTTGTCATGATCATATTCACCGCCATCTTCGGATTCTTTTTTTACCGGAGCCTGGTCTACTACTCAGAGCTCTCCTATCAGCTTATGCAGAATCCCACCTACGCCCAGCGTATCGATCTCATTATGGGTGTTTTCAGTCCGGTGTTCAGAAACAACACGATCCTCTTCCTCTTGGTGATCCCGCCGATATCGATGCGGCTCATCGCGGAGGAGAAGAAGTCGGGAACCATCGAGCTTCTGTTCACCTACCCAATCAAGGATGTACATATCGTTATTGGGAAGTGGCTCGCGGCCTCTACGATAGTGGCACTCATGCTCATCCTTACCGTTCCGGCGCCGTTCATGGCGTTCGGTTTTGCCGGGGCAGCCGAATGGGGCCCCGTTCTATCGGGATATCTCGGACTGTTTTTAATGGGCATCTCGTTTCTCTCTCTCGGTGTCCTTATATCGGCCCTTTCCGAGAACCAGATCGTCGCCATCATAGTTTCCTACGGGGTATTACTCGCATTCTGGTTTTTGGGGTGGATCATCGAGCCTTCCTCCGGGAAGCCGATCGGAAAGGTGCTCGGAGAGCTCAGCATTATCGGTCATCTGAACAATTTCGTGAACGGGGTGATCGATACAAAGGACCTGGTTTACTACGTCCTGTTCATATTCGTGACGCTTTTCCTCACCTTAAGAGTTCTTGAATCGAAGCGATGGAGGGGGTAAGATGCTGAAAAAGGTTGAAAGGTATATATACATTGTTTCGCCTCTGCTCATACTTGCAAGCCTGATCTACTTCTATCTGACAAGAGAGTTTGAGGTCTTTTCCATAGTCACGCTCATAGCCGGTGTCGGAGTGGGAATACTGTTCTTTGTCCGTTTCTACGACGATATCATACAGAAGATAACGAAGAGAAAGATAAAGTACGGTACGAACAGTGTAATCATCTCGATCGTCGTTATCGCACTCGTCGTCATCGTGTATCTCGTTCTTGTAGACCACAACAAAAAGTTCGATCTCACGACGACGAAGAGATTCTCGATTTCCGACCAGACCGAAAAGGTTCTCGGGGGGCTTGCCGGCCCTGTAAAGGTATACGCTTTCTTCTCGAGGAACCAGGATACCTCGATGGTAAACGAACTTCTGGGTCAGTACCACTACATCTATAAGGATTTCGAATACGAGATAATAGATCCCGATCTAAACCCCGGACGCGTGGAGGCGATGGGTATCGAAAGCTACGGTGAGGTAATAGTCGAATACGGAGGAAAAACTGAAAAAATAAAGTCCCAGAATGAAGAGGGAATAACCAACGCGCTCATCAAGCTCTCCCAGAAGGAGATAAAGAAGGTATACTTTGTGGTAGGTCACGGCGAGCGAAGCCTGGAGGACTACGGAAATATGGGGTATGACCGCATCAGGGCTTCCATAAAAGAGGAGAACTTCGAAGTAGAGGAGATACTGCTTCTGAGGGAGGAGATGGTTCCCGAAGACTGCGCCGTTCTCATTACAGCCGGCCCCACAAAGGATTACGAACCGCATGAGATAGGCGTCATAGATATGTTCGTACAGGACGGCGGGAGGTATCTCGTGCTCCTCGACCCTGTCGGAGAGGGTGACGGGCTCACGAACCTCACAGCCTTTCTCGAGCGGTACGGTATCATCCCCGGCAACGATGTGATCATAGATCCTCTCAGCAAGGTCCTCTCGGGTGATTACTTCATGCCTGTAGTGAACGATTATACATACAACCCCATTACGAGAGATTTCAAGCTCACGACTTTCCTGAGACTCGCACGGAGTATTGGGACGAATGATCTCGATACGGAGGACAACATCTTTACGAGGGTGGTAGCGTCAACCGGAGAGACGAGCTGGGCCGAGACCGATATCGACGAACTCTTTGCCGGGCAGAAGGCGAAGTACGACAAGGGAATCGATCCGGGCGGCCCTGTTCCTGTGATGGCATATGCGCAGATCGGTATACCGCCGGAAGAACCAGTAACGGAGGAGGGGTCGTCTCCTGCCGAGCAGAGAGAGGCGTACATCCTGGTCATCGGTGACTCTGACTTCATCACAAACTCCATGTTCAAGACACAAGGGAACAGCGATCTCTTTCTCAATGCTGTGAACTTCCTCTCCGACCGAGGAGACCTCATTGCGATCAGGCCGAAACAGCAGGAGTCCGTATATCTCACCATGACCGCACGTCAGGGAAGGCTCGCCTTCTTTATTTCCATGATAGTCATACCTCTGTTTATCATCATTGTAGGCCTGTATATCAACATCCAGAGGAGAGTGAGATTATGAAGTTCTTCAGAAAGGCCATCGTCCTCATCGCAGTGCTGGCCTGTGCAGGGTTTGCATACTGGTATTTCGAGGTCAAACGGGGAAGAGAGAAGGAGGAGGAGAAGCAGAAGGAAGCCCTCCTCTTCGAAAGCACCGAAAGGACAGTAGAGAAACTCGTAATTAAGGGGGAGGACAAGCCCGAGATTGTGATGGAGAGAGTCGCCACAGGGGAAGATGCCGTATGGATAATCACTTCTCCGGTTGAAACGCGGGGAGACGGGTATGCCGCCGAAGCGATCATCTCGATGATCAAAGAGGGCAAGCGGGAGGAGGTCGTATGGGAAAGTCTGGAAAAGGAGAAGGAATACGGCCTTGAGGAGCCTCGCCAATACCTGAGATTCTACTATAAAGGAGACTCAGAAACCCACGGAATCGATTTCGGTATAGAGAACCTGGACAGGAAGAAGGTGTTCGCAAAGGTAGCGGGCAGGGACAAGATCTTCTCTGTTCCCGTTGAGTTCAGGACCGCCGTGATCAAGAGCCTCTTTGATATGCGCGACAAGGCACTCGCCCACTTCGAATCGGAAGATGTTGAGAAGATATCATACCTCAGCGCTTCAGGGGCGTTTATGCTCGCTCGCGAGGGGGAAGAGTGGTACCTGTTGCCCGAAAGGGTCAAAGCATCGAAGATACGTGTCGAGTTATATACAGGCAGTTTCACCTACGGAAATTTCGTGGAGGTGGAGGAGGAGAAGGGCGAAAACCTTGAGAAGTACGGGCTCGATAAGCCCCGGATGATAGTAAACCTTAGAATGAAGGATGAGTCGAACTACATGTTCATAGTGGGGAGTTCGGTATCGGTCGGAGATTCCGAATACTACTACGCTACCAGATCGACTGACGGTCTGGTATTCCAGGTCAAGCCGGATGTGGTGAGTGGGCTCGCAAAGACCGCTTTTGAGCTTCGAGACAGAAAGATATTCGATTTCGAGGACGCTGAAGTTTCCGCGATGACCCTCAACAGGAAGGATTTGAGTTTTCCTCTTATAAGGGAAGAAGACGAGTGGAAGTTTCAGGATACGGGTGAAAAGATCGAACGCGAGTACATGGTTGACAGCATCATGCGCGGGATAAAGAATTCCGAGTATGAGGTGATCGAACCTGTCAAGAGAGAAGACGAAATTTGGGGAGAAACCGGTATCGAAAACCCTGTCTATGAGGTGAATATCACCTTCAATTCGGGAAGGGCTCCGCTTACTGTCCAGATGACCGGGATGAATGAGGAAACCTCAATGCTCTGGATGACAGCAGACAACGGGGATACAGTCTGCTACACATCGGGGTATTTCATGTCAAACTTTCCAACGGAAAGAGACGACCTGCTCAAGTGGGAGATGTAACCCGCTCACAGGGGAAACTGTTTTCGCGGATCTGTTTGATTAAAAAAAGCTTGACAATTTTACAGGGCTATACTTTTTTACATATTGGTAATATACCTTCAGGGTACCTATCCCCTTTTACCCTTGTGTAAAGGGGATACAGAACAGGGCAGGACGGTTTATCTGGGGCAGTACCGTACTTCCGGTTCCGATAGCGAAGGAAACATAGGCATACGAAAGGCATCACTATAAGTGAATAAAGGCACGCTCTCCTCCTACTGATGACAGGTTTTTGAAGGTTCCTGCCAGACCGTTTCTTTCACTAAGACGAAACGTTCTTATCAAAAGGGATTATGCGGGGCAGGATGGGGTGCAGGCAAACCATTATTTCGGCGGGGTTACAAGATGGAGCAACAATGTATATATGAGGACGAAAGAATCGAAGTGATACGGAAGGGTAACAAACTGGTTATTACATATAAAGAGCCCCATACGGTATCAATCAACACCGAGAACAAATGTGAAATAGACAGTGAAGTCGTGCGCATGATAAAGATGCTTACTGATGATGGAAGGAAGTATCTCACACAGGAACAGATCGGAAAGATCATCGGTGTCTCCCGGCAGATGGTTAACCGTCGGTGGCAGGTTTACAAAACAGAAGGGCTCGTATCGTTACTCTCAGGCAACTGGGAGAAGTCAAAGATCACCAGTGCTTTTCTTGACAGGCTTGCAGAGATCAGCGTCGAAAACCCCTTTCTCTCAGCCTCTGAGATCAGGGACATTCTTATGGGAGAAGGGCTCTGTGACGAAGTTTCGGAGGCGACGATCTACAATGCGCAGCGGCAGATGAACGGGAGACGGCTGATAGAGCTCATGAGGAAAAAGGTTGTTAAAAATATCGCTCAGTCTTTTATCGAATCGGAGGATCTGCTTTACAAGCTGTTCGAGGTCATAGAGGGGCTCTCGTCACAGTTCCAGCGGGTCAAAGAGGAAACAGTGTATGAGTGATCTTTCTGTGGAGTTTTCCGACTGCCATATAACCATGAATTAATCGTGCGCTAGTTTTCGGTGTGTATGTTCTCGAGGCGCTTGATTTCGTCCCGTATCCTGGCCGCTTCTTCGTACTGTTCTTCGGCTACCGCCTTGTCCAAATCCTGCTTCAATGACTCCAGAGGGCTTTTCTTTTCTTCATCGTGGTTCCCGTCTGATATCTCTGCCTCCAGCTCGGTGAATATCCTGCCTGCCTCGTCCATGACGCTCTCGTCGACAAAAATCGGTGAAGACGTGCGGAGCGCCAGGGCAATCGCATCGCTCGGTCTCGAATCCACCTCGATCTCCTCCCCGTCACAGCTCAGAATCAGCCTTGCGATGAAAGTTCCCTCCCTGAGGCCGCACACCTCTATCCGGTCGACCCTGCAGTCCAGGTGCCCAAGAACGTTTTTGAGAAGATCGTGCGTGAGGGGGCGTGGTATCTTTACATTGCTTATGAACAGGGCGATCGACTGGGCTTCGACTGTTCCTATAAAGATAGGCAGCGTTCGTTCGTCGGATTCTCCTTTGAGCAGGATTACAAAGCCCATGTTGGAGAACAAAAGTTTATTGAATTTAACGGGAATCATTTCACTTTACCGTTTTAATATACCTATGATATGAGATACAATAAAAGTAAATTTGACGATTGTCAATTCAAACACGGTTCCATTGAGAAACTCATGGGAGGCGGTATGGCACCGCCCCTCCTATGGATATGAGGGTTTTAGCGGTTTTCACGCCGTAAACTCACGTAAAAAATATCAAGACATGATTTTAGTTCCTATGTTATCCAGTCCACCTTTTTCTTGCCTCCTGTAAATCCATGCTTTAAATTCTGAGACATGGCAACTCTGTCTTTTGTCATGGTGGTGCTTTCCTGCATCGGTTTTACAGGCCTTCTCTTCTCGGCTTTATGGTGGGTGATTTCAAAGAAGGATTTTTTCAAGTATTACACTGTTGTCCTGGGAATCGTGACTCTTCATATCCTCGTTACGGCTCTCTCGGGTTGGGGTGGCGTGAAAATAGCGGTGCTCGAAATGGGCCTCTCTGTCATCGTGCTCAGCACGTTTGCGTATGTATTCTTTTTATTCGTCCAAACCTTTGTCACTCTGAATAACGGCATCTGCAGACGCAGGAAGGTGGTCCTCACCGTTTCGTTATTTCTTATTCCGCAGCTCGTTTTCTCTTCATCACCGCTCACCTTGAGAATAGAGCGAATCGGTGAAAGCCTTTTTTCCGCATCCCTTGCGATCTTCTCCGCCGTTTTACTCCTTTACATTATTGCAAGTCGCTTTAGGGATGTAAAAAAAAGACCGAACCTGGTTTTCGGACTGCTGGTATCCGCAGGACTCGTATCACTTATCATCGGGATACTCATCGATCGATGGGGAGAGTACGGGAGATTTTTATCCGGGTTTTCACTATCTGTGGGCGCGTATTCCTTCCTCGGTATCGTAACGATCCTCACAATATTTTATGCCGGGTCTAAACTCACCGAAGAAAGCAAAAAGAGCCTGCTTAGGTATCTCGGTTCACACGGAATATCAAAGCGTGAAAAGGATATTGTGGAATTAATCGTGTCAGGACGCAGCAATAACGAGATTGCAGACAAGCTCTACATCTCGCTCAGTACAGTCAAGAGCCACTTATACAGCATCTATCGTAAGCTCGATATTAGTAGCAGGATGGAGCTTCTCTCGGCAGCACGTGACCGCCTTGACGGCCGCGGCGCTTTTTGATCCCCTAACCCCCATTTCTCACAAAACTCTGTAAATATTTGGACCTAGGGGAGTTTAATCCCCGTTTCTCGTGTACAACCATAAATTGGAAGGAACGGGGGTTTTGGCGCTTTTCTCACTGTAAACTCTATTTTTTTCATGAAAATATAAATTACTATCATATCATCACTAAGCTCCGTTGATATGCAATCTGATTGCAGCAATCTGATTGCAGCAATCTTTGAGAAAACCGCACTAATAGGGCTGTTGGCGCCTAAGATGATGTTCTGGGTGAACGAGAGGATATGGATACCCGTAAGACAGGACATGATGGGAGGTTCGATAATCGAGATTGACAGGGTCCACCGGTAAAAGAGATGAGGCTTTTAGGGCAGGTCGTTCATCCGCGTGCGAGATCGATATTGAACTTGAACCGTACCCCCTGGCGGATGCTGATACCGAATGAAACGAGCTTCATGAATGAGCCCTCGTCGATATCCGCAATCTCGATCTCGTATGCGCCTGCGAGTATGGCCTCTTTTCTGTCCGTGACGAACTCCGCGAGGGCGACGAGAGCCTCTCCAGGGCTTATGTCCTCGACGTGCTGAATAGCCGGTTCCATTGCTGCCCCCTGAACTGGTGGGTTAAGAGCTTTTGTCATACAATTAATACTTAAGAATGACCACGTGTCAAGTTCTATCTCTCTTTATATTCAGACGGTGCCGTTTCAAAAAAAGAGCTTTGCCCGATCGATGTTCGAAGGGTGGACCGAGAGCGGCTCAAAAACGATGATGGATCGCTTCCAGGGAGAGAGTGCACGAAATCCTGGAGAGCCATCAGCCTGAGCCGGTACTCGAGGAGAAACTGATTGAGGAGTTGAAAAGTTACATTGACAGGGTTGAAAAGGAATAGTGACTGATCTGCCATTACATATTCAGCACGCAAACTGTCGTGAAACGGCCGTTGCCGAGAGGAACAAAATATGGTGTGCTGTAAAAGAGGCCATTCCCGTTGATACTACGGGCCCATCTTTTCTGTTCGGTTCAGCAGGACTAACCCCCATTTCTCACACAGGAATTGGGGGGTTCAATCCCCGTTTCTCATGACCAACAGCAAACTGTAAGTAACGGGGCTTTTGGCGCTTTCCTCACCGTAAACATTATTTTTTACAGCTTCCAAGTCATCATTAAAACCCATTGCTATGCAATCTGATTGCAGCAATCTGATTGCAGCAATCTTTGAGAAAATCGCACTAAAAACGGGCAGTGGCCTTCATGGGCTGACCGTTTGAGGGTTTTGATATCTGATCCTGCTTTTCACTCTCCGCGGAATCCTCTTTCCGGAACAGAAGACGGTATCGGTGTCGGCTCAGATGACTCCCTGTTCTTCATGAAAAAGGCCGGCTTGAGACCGATGACGATGTAAAATCACTCGATCCTCATGAACCTGCTCGTGGGAGCCGTGCAGATAGGGCACCTGTCAGGGGCTTCGTTTTCTACGGTATTACCGCACACAGGGCAGACGTAGTACACAGTGTCGGTCTTTTTTTCAAGGTTATCGAGCATCTTTTTATAAAGCCCCGCATGAATCGCTTCGACCCTGCTGGCATTATCGAAGCTTATCTCGGCTTCTTTATTGCCCTCGGCCTTTGCCTCTTCTATCATCTGAGGGTACATCTCTTTGAACTCTTCTGTCTCTCCCTGCATCGCCTCCTGGAGGTTTTGTTTTGTGCTGTTGATACCGTTCATCACGGCAAGATGTGCATGCGCGTGGACCGTCTCGGCCGCTGCTGCGGCCCTGAAAAGTCTCGCAGCCTGAGGATACCCTTCCTCGTCCGCCTTCTTTGCAAAGGCGAGATACTTTCTGTTTGCCTGTGACTCTCCGGCAAACGCCTCTTTCAGGTTTTCCAATGTTTTCGACATGGTCTTTTCGGTTTTCTGAGTCTGAGAATCCATCAGATCAGTAGTCCCTGCCTCCTTAAATATTATTGTATGAACCCTCTGTATCGTACTTAAACAAAACACAATCCTACAGGAACATCTTATTCGCTGCAATAGAAATATTAATTACGGTCCTCTTCCGTAATTAGTCGCTGGTGAATAGTTACCAATTCACCAACATTGCTTAATACACCAGCTCAATAATTAGTTGAGAGTGAAATAGTTACATGAAACAAACTTATTCATCAATGTCTTTTCTTGTTGAACATACTAATCATTCACTAAGAACTAATTATGACGTTTTAGTAAAATAATCTCAGATCAGGGCCCGTCAAGGACCTTTTGAGCCGCTTCGCTGAGGGGAATGAGGTCCTGCTTGCCCACCTCGCCTGTAGATCCGTACCCCATGGCACGCAGATAGTCCTCGATAACTGACCCCATGCCTTTATAAAAATTCGCCACACGCTTTGCACCCTTTTCAATATCGATCCTTTCACGCAGGTGAGACTTGTGTGTGGTGATTCCGACCGGGCAGCTATCGGATTCACATGCACGGTAGTGCTCACATCCGAGAGCAAAGAGAGATGCGGTTGCAAGGGCACACGCGTCTGCGCCAAGCGCAATACATTTTATAACGTCCGCGGGAAGCCGCACTCCGCCGGTTGCAACAAGGCTTACGGGACGTTTGGGGTTGCCGGCATTATACTCTTCGATAAGAGGATGCGCTGCTGCCAGCGCCTGCACGAGAGGCATGCCGAAATGGTCCCGGACATGCACGGGTGAAGCGCCGGTTCCTCCGCCGAACCCGTCGATGGTTATGAAATCGGGTTCGAGGCTCAGTGCAGCCGTAACATCGCCCTGTACGTTGTTGGCGGCAAGCTTGATACCAATCGGTATCGCAGGCCAGTCTTTCCGCAGGCGGGATATGCGTTCCGACATCTCCTCGAGGGTGCAGATATCCGGAAACCGGGACGGGGAGATCGCAGGTTCTCCGGGCCTGAGGCCGCGAACCTCTGCGATCTCATCCGTTACCTTTGCTGCGGGCAGTTCTCCGCCGAGACCGGGCTTTGCAGACTGCCCCATCTTTATCTCTATCGCATCGGCTTTTGCGATGTTTTTCTCGTGAAACCCAAAATAGCCGCTCGCCATCTCGAGGATGTATAGATCAGCCTCTTTTCGTTCCTCCGGATGCATGCCTCCCTCTCCTGAACAGATGAGAGTGCCCGCTATCTTCGAACCTCTGGCGAGTGCGATCTTGGCTTCCCTTGACAGGGCTCCAAACGACATATGAGAAATGTATGCAGGCAGGGCTATTGAGAGCGGCTTCCCGGCGCCTCCGGCGATGACAGTTTTTGTCGATACAGGCTCGTTTTTTAAGCGGGGCATCCTCTCGAGCTGTGCAGCTCTCAGATGAAAATGATCGAAGCTTAAAACAGGAGATATATTACTCTCGAGGGAGCCCATCGCCTCTATCGGCGGCTTTCTTCCTCTCGCCATGTCCCGCACCTCATGATGCCCCCGGCCGTCCTGTTCCCAGCGCTTCCATCTTCCCTGATATCCTGAAAAGCTCGACCCAGGCAGCGGCGGAACCTTCCCGGCGTCAATATATACGGTAGCCTCCTTTACCTCAACAGGGTAAGTGGCAACCGCATCGTTGATATTATACGGAGAGACCCCGGTCTCGAGGTCAAAGTTCCACCCGTGCAGAGGACAGATCGCCTCGCCCTTTCTTACATGGCCGTCTGAGAGCTGCCCTTCCCTGTGGGGACAGCGGTCGTCAAGGGCGTACACCTTGCCCTCATACAAGAAGAGCGCCAGCGGCCGCCCGTTGACGATTTTTTCTCGTCCCTTTCCCTCTTCGAGCTCTGAAACCTTACAAATTTTCTGCATTCGCGCCATCTCTGTCCCCCTGAAAGAGAAATCGCAGCAATCATGATAGGCGAGGCATGCTGCCGTCTCTTTTTCCCTCTTTACTTCCGCAGCGTCTATGGGAAATTCTCACTGACACAACAAATAATAACATGTTCAGACGGGAGGACAATAACAAACAGGCTGCGATAGCACATCCATGCGGCATCTTTTTGATTTTAGAAAAGCCGGGCGAAGAAGCAAGAGAAGACCATGATAAAGCAGCTTCAGTTGTACTGGCTTTCGCATTTTTTCTGCGGTCCTGTTTTGTTTGTTTGTCCTAAATAATCATTTTTATTTTATTAACTGCATTATATTATTAACTGTACCGTTTCTTGAATTGTGAAACTATTTTTAGAAGCTGGGAGGTTTACAGATGAAAGTGTTATATGCCGGCGATGCGGCGTCAGTACTCGGGCCCGTATATATTGCGTCGCCCTTCAATGTCGAAGTAAAGGGGTTTTCCACACATGTATGGGGTCAGCCGCTCATCGATGCGCTCGAAGAAGGCGGCTTCGAAGTCGTTCACATGACCAACGAAAGGGCCCTCGCCGATTTCCCGAGAACTGTAAAGGGGCTATCGGAATACGATGCAATCATCATCAGTGACTGCGAGTGTGAAATACTGAGCCTGTATCCGTTTTGGATACCCGGAACGAAACAGCCTGCAGAGAACCGGCTGAAAGCAATACGAGACTATACAAAAAACGGCGGCGGGCTGATAATGGTTGGTGGCTGGACATCCTTCAGCGGCAGGTTCGGCCATGGCGGTTATTATAATACACCTGTCGAACAGGCTTTACCCGTGAACTGTCTGCAGGGACTGGACGACAGGGTTGAGACCCCCGAAGGTGCAAAGGTTACCATAAAGAATGCCGGCCACCCGGTTCTGAAGGGAATTCCCTGGAATGAGTGCCCTGGTTTTGAGGGATTCAATAAAATACTACCCAAGGAAAATGCGGAAATTCTGGCAACAATCGGAGACGGGGAGAACGAGTATCCGTTGATCGTTGTCTGGGAGTATGGATCGGGAAGAGCAATGGCTTTTGCAAGTGACTGCTCCCCGCACTGGGCTGCACATTTTCAACCCTGGAAATATTATAAAAATTTCTGGCAGCAGGCGATCAGCTGGCTGGCGGGGAAAGGCTGACCGGTTTATTGTATGACCCGGTGAGTTTGCTCTTTCAAGTAAATTTAAAATATTCGGTGCGGATTTAATGTATTTCCAGAGGCCCTGCCCCCCCATTTCTAACATAGAAATGGGGGTTGAATTATACCAGATGTTTATAATGGCCTCCCTTCTTACCGGATCGGCTGATTTCAATAGTTACCCACATTAATAGGAAGGATCTGTATTCGGCCTAACCCACTTCTCTTTTTCATTGTAATACTGAATCAGATCAGCGGTACAGCAGACCATTTCAGGCTCGGTGTTCGATTTAATATTTCAAATGATAGAGAGTGATTGCTGCCGTGATGTTACTTGTGAGCGCCTCTTCCTGAACATTCCAGTTCTGATCTCACCCTGATATTTCGGTACTGCGCCGTCCTGTGGATCGGTTTGCACGCTTGCTTCCCTCTTTATGCGTTTGGACCGATCCTGCGGAAACGGGTTCAGTATCTCCTGCACTGAAATACTTATCCGGCCGATGTTACTCACATCTTGTCGTACGTCTTGCTCATGTCTTCGAGTGTAATAGGAGCGAAGTCCTTTGCATGGCCTGCGGTGCCGAGATCCTTCATCTTTCCCGAAACGAGCTCGGCCAGGGCTTCTCGAGCCGGTCCCAGGTAGTCACGGGGGTCGATCGCCCCTGGATGCTCGACAAACACCTTCCGGATGGCCCCGGTGACTGCGATACGTCCGTCCGTGTCAATGTTGACTTTGCGAACGCCGTGGGGTATTACAGACTGGATCGCTTCCATGGGTACGCCCATGGCCTTCTTCATCTGGCCGCCATACTTGTTTACGATAGCGACCAGTTCCTGGGGAACGCTGGAGGAGCCGTGCATTACCAAAGCCGTCTCCGGTGTTCGTTCGTGGATCGCGCGAACCACATCAAGCGCCAGCTTAGGGGTTTGTTTGAATTTATAGGCCCCGTGTGAGGTCCCGATAGCCACGGCCAGGGCGTCGACTTTGGTTTCATGAATGAACTCTATCGCTTGGTCGGGGTCAGTCAGCACGACCTTGCCCGATCCCACGCCGTCTTCGATGCCGCCTAGCGTTCCCAGCTCGCCCTCTACGGTGACACCCAGCTTGTGGGCGTATTCGACCACTTTCTTTGTGACCTCGACGTTCTCCTCGTAGTTAGTCGGTGTCTTGCCGTCCTCTTTGAGAGATCCGTCGATCATCACCGACGTAAATCCCAGGCTGATGGCCGTTTTACAGGATTCCAGGCTGTTACCATGGTCCAGATGCATGGCGAGGGGTATATTCGGGTTTTCTTCAGCTGCAGCGAGCATAAGGTGCCTCAGGTAGACCATATTGGAGTACTTCAATGCTCCGCGGCTGGCCTGAATGATAACAGGCGATTGGGTAGACCTCGCCGCCATCATGATGGCCTGTATCTGCTCCATGTTGTTCACATTGAATGCGCCCAGCGCATAGTTTCCCTTGGAAGCTTCGTCCAAGAGCTGTCTCATTGGTACTAATGGCATTTTCCACCTCTTTTAATATGAAGAGAAGGACTAGAGCCTCCTCCCTTGTATTGATTTCTTATTCTGATCTCTTTTAGATTACCTGTATAGGAACAACGATTCGGGTTTAGATCCTACCGATGTGTTGTTTTATAGATCTTTATAAGGTTGACCAAGTACTACACAAAGGTAATATGTTTTAGTTATAGGTTAAATAAATTTCAAACGAATTACAGGCTGAACTCGGTTATAATATTTGGTCCGGGCAAAAAAAAGGAGGTGACGATAGGACACCATACGTGATTAATGTTCTTGCTGTTGTGTCCCGAATGGCCCGATTACGGGTCGCCTATAGCCCTGAATAGAACAGGCGCGCTACCGCTTTTTGAAAACAGTTCGAAACAACAGCCAGATAGAGAATAAAAACCTCTTGTAGAAGGAAGGCCTTACGGCTCTCTGCTTCCCATCGAAGTCGCTTTGCATATAATCCCGGTCTGCAATGCTCATCGAAACTCCCCTGTATCCTGTTACTTATAACAATAATTCGTAATCCGTGTTTGCCAATCCCGGTTTTTTCCACGTATCGTCACCTATCGTCACGTGTCGTGTAGTAATATACTGTATTTTTAGAAACAATGATAGTGAGATTGCGCAGAGCTATCAGGCACAGGAGTAGTAAAATAAAGCAGTAAACTAAAGCAGTAAACTAAATGCTTGACATATCTCTGTCGGATGTGATAAAATGTTCAAAATAATAGCAGATTTGTTCAATTAATATTCTAATAATTACAACAATAGACAATATAATATCATGATCCCTGAAGAAAGAAGAAACCAGATCCTGGACGAGCTCCAGCAGAGGGGTGTTTACGCCGTCGATGATCTGGCCCGGTCACTTGGGGTATCCAGAATAACAGTGCAGCGAGATATCACCCTCCTCGTGGAGAGGGGCCTCGTGGAAAAGATACATGGCGGTGTAAAGCTTAAGAAAGAAAAGGGGCAGTACTTCGAGACGGTATTCGAAAAGAGGCTGAACCAGCAGTACGAAGCAAAAATGGAAATCGCAGAGAAGGCGCTGTCGGTTGTACGCGATCACAGTACCATCTTCATAGATTCTTCAACGACCTGTTATATATTCGCCAGGGAGCTTTTGAAAAGACGTTATCTCGACCTTGGCATCATCACAAACTCGCCTGCTATCCAGCTCGAGGCTCTCGGTTATCCGGACAGCAAGATCATTTCCACAGGCGGCGAGCTCAGACAGAACTTCAACATGCTTGCCGGAAAGTGGGTAATCGAGTTTATGATGAGAGTCAACATCGATGCAGCGTTCATCAGTACTGCAGGTGTATCGTCCGAATGGAACATCACTACGTCCAATGCCGAGCTCGCTGAAATCCTCGCTGCGGTGTTCGGAAGAACAGATGAGGTTAATTTGCTCGTCGACAGCAGCAAGTTTTTTAAAGCGGGAATGCTCAATATCGGGTCTATAAGCCGGTGTCGCCGGGTCATATCGAACTCGGAGATCGACAGCCGTCTCCTCGCGGACATCGAGCGTATGCACGATCTGGAAATGCTCTGTTAGGCTGAGATCCGGTGCTCGATTCTTTGAAACGATCTTTCAGAAAAAAGGGCACTATCCTTCGCGATGAGCCGTATGAAAAGATGTAACAGATGCCGGCATGCGCCCGTATAGCGGCACCTCCCAAGCAGTATTTTGCTCTATGACAACAGAGTCTTTGGTCTAAAATAGGAATCAGGTTGCAAATAATAATCTTTCAGAAAGGGGACCCATTATGGACATCCAGAATTTTACGACCGATGTCGTCGTGATCGGCGGAGGCGGCGCGGCATGCAGGGCCGCGATCGAGGCTGCCGAACGCGGAATGAACTGTATCATGGTCGACAAGGGTCGGCCGGGCCGCTCAGGGGCTACTCCCACAGCTCTATGGAGCATACAGGCACCGTTTGGTGCTCGCGGCAGGGATGAGCGGGACTCACCCGATCAGTTCTTTGAAGACATGGTTCGAGCCGGGCGGTTCATCGGCGATCAGAACATCGCCGAGATCGTTGCGAACACAGCCTGTGATCGAATCCTCGACATGGAGCGCTACGGCGTACAGTTCAAAAAGTACGATGACGGACGTTTCTATCAGACGCCCATGCCGGGGCAGACCTATCCACGGTCGTGCTTCATGTTCGAAAACGGCCAGCATATGTCCACCATACTGGCCAGGGAGGTTTCACGGCATGACAACATCAAGGTGTTCAAGGATTTCTTCGCCTTCCATCTTTTTAAAAACGAGGGAGCTGTCGTAGGCATACTTGGAATGGACATGCTCAGCGGTGACCTGGTGGCCGTAAACGCGAAGTCAACGGTAATCGCTACAGGCGGTTATACATCGCTCTGGGGTTTCAGCGACAACCCGCCGACCCTTACCGGTGACGGTGTGGCGATGGCCTACAGGGCAGGTGCCGAGCTCGTGGACCTCGAGTTCAATCAGTACTACGGTACAGATGTGATCTGGCCGCCCAGTGTAAGAGGATGCGTCGTCCTCTACGAGCTGATGATCGAGGAGTTCGCAGACGGTGAGATCACCGACAGGGTCGGAAACCCGATCATCGATAAACCCCTCCCTATCCGAGACGAGGCAATCAAGACGATCTTCACAGTTATAAAGGAAGGCAGGGGAACTGAGCACGGTGGAGTTTACTTCGATACCACCAAATCGCCCAAGGGTGAGAAGGCGGTGCGGGATGTGTTCAATACCATGACCCCAAAACACTACCACTTCATCATCGATGCGGCGGGTATAGATCTGGTCAAGGAGCCTCTTGAGGTTGCACCGGCTTCCCACTACCAGTGCGGAGGAGTATACATCAATGAGCGGGGCGAATCGAGCCTAGGAGGTCTGTATGCATGTGGCGAGGCGGAAGGCAACTTCCAGGGAGCGAACCGGCTTGCCGGCAGTGCACTCTGCGACACTCAGACCATGGGGGCGCAGGTTGGGGGATGTGCAGCGGACGATACAAAGAAGTGTGATTTGATCCCCATCGACAAGAAGGATCTGAATTCGGTGGTGGATATTATAAAAGGGTTCATGACCAAGAAGAAGAAAAAGATCAGGCCTATTTTCCTCAAGGAGGAGATATTGAAGACCATGGATGAGTTTGTTGCGCCTTTCCGGGACGGGAAGGGGCTTTCGAAGGGGCTTGGAAATATACGGGGGATTCGGGACGAGATCGCAAAGATTTCAGTTTCCGACGTCGGACGGTACAACCTCGAGCTCAGGGAGGCTATCGAATTTATGCTTGCCATCGATGCTGCGGAGATCACAGTCGGTTCGGCTTTGTTCAGGACTGAATCGAGGGGGCACCATAACAGGGTCGATTTTCCGGAGACAGACAACAAAAACTGGCGCTGTCACAGCATCGTGGTGCGGAAAAGCGGGAAGGCTGAGTACTCTAAGCGTGATGTCATCTACACGCGTCTGAAACCGGATGATGAGTGAAATGCTCTCATCCAATAAAAACAGGAAGCCGACAATAGGAGGTCTGAATCATGATCAAGGCAAAGATCTACAGGTTTGACCCTGGTAAGGACAAAGAGCCCTATTATCAGGATTACAATATTTCCGTACAGCGGAAGGTGACGATACATGAACTTCTGAACATCATTCATAGAGATTACGACGGGACCCTGGCTTTTAGAACGTATAAGTGCTATAAGGGGATGTGCACAACCTGTATCGTGAAGATGAACGGCAAGGTGGTGAAGGGTTGCACAACACCTCTGGAAATAGATTCCGAGGTCACTATCGAGCCGGTGGAAAACGGTACTGTGATCAGGGACCTGGTCGTTGATTTT
>DATKZJ010000006.1:0-11636 GCA_035527995.1 Spirochaetota bacterium
AGCTTCTCGCAGAACTTCCTCGCACCTCCAGCTTCGGGATATAGCTCAACCCCGATGAGAAGCCCCTTGCCACGGATGTCCTTTATGTGAGGGCTCCTCATTTCTGAGAGCTTTTTCAGGAAGTAGCCTCCCATAGACTCGGCGTTTTCCGGCATGCGTTCCTCAACGAGCACCTTCAGCGCGGCATTTGCCACCGCACACGCGAGGGGGTTTCCTCCGAAGGTGCTTCCGTGGTCTCCCGGAGAGAAAACCTCGAGGATCTCGCGCTCCGCCAGGACCGCAGATACAGGATACACCCCTCCTGAGAGCGCCTTGCCGACGACAGTGACGTCGGCCCTGATTCCATCGTGCTCCTGGGCGAGCATACGTCCGGTCCTCCCCAGTCCGGTCTGGATCTCGTCGGCAATGAGGGCTGCGCCGTGCATTTCACATATCCGTTTTGCCTCCGTCAGGTAGCCGGGAGGAGGAATGATGATGCCTCCCTCACCCTGGATCGGCTCCACGAGGAAGCCGGCCGTGTTGGGAGTAATTGCCTTCTCGAGAGCCGCGGTATCGCCGTACGGGATAACCCTGAAACCGGGAGTGAACGGGCCGAACCCCTGTCTGTACTGAGGCTCCGTGCTGAAGCCGATGATCGTCACGGTCCGCCCATGGAAGTTGTTACGGCATACGATAATCTCCGCGCGGTCCTCAGGTATCCCGCGTTTCGTATATCCCCACTTTCGTACGGCCTTGATCGCAGTCTCTATCGCCTCGGCCCCGCTGTTCATGGGGAGGACCATGTCGTATCCCAGGATACTGCATATCTGTTCGTAATAGGGACCGAGCCTGTCGTGACGGAAAGCGCGGGACACGAGCGCGAGCCTGCCCGACTGCTCTTTCAGGGCTTCTACGATCTTCGGATGACAGTGCCCCTGGTTGAGGGCCGAGTAGGCGCTGAGCATGTCCATGTACCGGTTCCCCTCGACGTCCCAGACCCAGATTCCCTCCCCGCGTTCGAGTACAACGTCGAGAGGAAGGTAGTTCTTTGCGCCGTAGTTTTGTTCGAGCTCGATGCACTCCGCCGATGAAAAACGTTCATTCCGAGACATCGTCTTTGTCCTTTCCCATTAGAAGAAGTAGAAGGGCCTTCTGAAGGTGGAGACGGTTTTCCGCCTGGTCGAAAACGATAGAGCAGGGGGAGTCGATCACCTCGTCCGTGACCTCCTCCCCGCGGTGCGCAGGGAGGCAGTGCATGAACAGCGCATCAGGTTTCGCCCTGCGCATGAGGCCCTCGTTTACCTGGAACGGTTTGAAAACCTTACGGCGCTTTTCAGTCTCCGATTCACGGCCCATCGATGTCCACACGTCCGTGTATACGGCATCCGCCCCCTGAACAGCCCGGCCGGGACTGTGGGTTATTGTTATTGAAGTGCCTCTGGCCGATGCGGCAGCGAGCGCATTTTTTGTTATTTCTGGGTCCGGGTCGTACCCTTCGGGCACCCCTAGGTTGAGATTGACGCCTGTCTTTGCAGAGGCCCACATGAGTGAGTGGGCGACATTGTTCCCGTCGCCGACCCAGGCGAGGGTAAGCCCCTCGATCCTCTCTTTGTGCTCCATCAGTGTGAAGAGATCCGTGAGGGCCTGGCAGGGGTGGTACAGGTCGTCGAGCCCGTTTATTACCGGGATCCGGCACGCCCCCGCGAATTCGGTGATGTTCCGGTGAGAGAACGTTCTGATAACGACGCCGTGGGCCCAGCGTTCGATGTTCCTGGCGACGTCGTGAATCGATTCCCTCTTCCCGAGCCCGACTTCATCCGGGCCGAAATAGATGCCCTTGCCCCCGAGCTCGTATATCCCGGTTTCGAAGGTGAATCTCGTCCTCAGCGAGGGTTTTTCGAACAGCAGGGCGAGTACCTTCCTGTCAAGCGCGTCATGGTAACGCTCGCTTTTTGCCTTGATTTCGGCAGCGAGACGGAATAACTGTTCGATCTCCTCGCTGCGTAAGAACTCTATCGAAATGAGGTCCTTTGCGCGTATCGGCATTCCTACTCCTTTTTCTTGAGCCACTCTTTCAGAATATCCTGGAGCGAAGGAGTTCCCAGCTCCTGGAGCTCGTAGCTTACCCGTACGGACGGCCTTTTTATCTCTATGATGCTTCCGAGATCGACAGGAGTCGCGATTATCACCAGATCGCATTCGGTGTTGGCTATCGTCCTCTGGAGGTCCTTTATCTGCCCCGGGCCGTAGCCCATAGCCGGAAGGATGGGGCCCATATCGGGGTATCTGCTGAAGGTATCTTTGATCGTTCCGACCGCGTATGCGTGCGGGTCGACGAGCTCGGCGGCCCCGAACTTACGGGCAGCGACGACCCCGGCCCCGTACTTCATATCGCCGTGGGTGAGAGTCGGTCCGTCCTCGATCACTAGCACCCTCTTACCCCTGACGGCATCCCCGCCTTCTACGATGATGGGGGAGGCTGCATCCACAACTGTTGCCCGGGGGTTGTATTTCCATATATTCTCTCTCACGACAGCGATGTTGCTGGGGTCGGAGGTATCGATCTTGTTTATCACTATGACATCGGCGCGCATAAAATTGACCGCGCCGGGGTAGTATTCGATCTCATGGCCCGCACGGTGGGGATCGGCCACTACAATCTCGAGGTCTGGTCTGAAGAAGGGGAGGTCGTTGTTTCCGCCGTCCCAGACGATGATCTGAGCCCTCTTCTCCGCCTCGCGGAGGATCTCTTCATAGTCGACCCCGGCATATACTTCCATACCTTTCTTCAAATGCGGCTCGTACTCCTCCATCTCCTCGATTGTGCAGTTGTATCGCTTGAGATCTGAGATCGTTCGGAACACCTGCACCCTCTGCTCGCTGAGATCGCCGTACGGCATCGGGTGCCTCACGATCGCAGTGCGGTATCCCTCGGCTTTGAGAATATCGGAAATCCTTCGTGTAGTCTGACTTTTCCCGCATCCGGTACGCACTGCGCATACCGAGATTACCGGAAGCCTGCTTTTGAGCATCGTTTCGCCGGGCCCGAGCAGTATGAAGTTGCCCTGTGCTTTCATCACCTCGGCGACCTTCCTGAGAACGTACCCTGATGAGACGTCGCTGTATGAAAAGTATACGTCATGTACCTTGAACTTTTCTACCAGCCGCTCCATCTCGGATTCGGGGTGTATCGGGATGCCTTCCGGATAGAGCGGGCCGGCGAGATCCGGAGGATACCTTCTTCCCTCTATATCGGGGATCTGGGCCGCGGTAAACGCTATAATCCTGATGTCCTTCCGCTTTCTGAAGCACACATTGAAATTGTGGAAGTCGCGGCCCGCCGCTCCCATGATGAGTGCATTTCGTATGTTGCTCTGCATGTTTTTTGTCCTCGACGAAATAGTAATGGAGCAGCAACCAATAAGAAACTCTACTAAAAGAATAGTTTTCGGGCGGTCATTTGTCAAGACAGGAGATTTCCGAGCTAACTGCCGATACGAGGGTCCTGTTTGGGCTTGACAGCAATGCCAGCCCGAAGTAGGATGACTTTGATAAAGGGAGGGGGCATGGACAAGAGACTTATAGCTGTATCGTTTGTGTTCTTTGTTCTCTCATCCGCTGTAGCTTTTGCTTCTATAGACAGGATAGCTGAAAAAGCGGACCGGCTGCACGAGAGTGAGCTGCACGAAGAGGCGGAGGCTTTTCTCCTCCAGTCGTTGAATGAAGTGAAGATGGGCAGAGATAAGGCTGCCATCTTATGGAGGCTTTCGAGGGCGGTTCTGAACATAGGGGACAAAAAAGAGGGGGAGGGTGCGGCTGCGGCCGAGCTCCTGGCTCTTTTTGAAAAAGGACAGCAGTATGCGGACGATGCCATACGGCACGATCAGAACAACCACCTCGGCTACTACTGGAAGTCCGCGAACATAGGGCGATGGGCACAGACGAAAGGGATCCTCGATTCATTGTTCAAAGCAGGTCCGATGAGGGACCTTTTGAAAAGTGCGGTCGCTCAGGAGCCCAATCATAGTCAGTCGTACTATGTGCTGGGGCAGCTTTATGAGCAGGTCCCTGGCTTTCCCATATCTTTCGGAAACGCCGACTACTCGGTCTCTCTCGGGAGGAAGGCGGTACACCTTCTGGAGGCACAGTATAAAATGGGGATCGAGAAGGAGATAGATTACGATTTCTATACTGAGCTTGCCAAGCACCTCTATAAGAGAAACTGGATCTCCGATAAAAGAACGAGAGAACATAAGCGCAAGCGTTCCCAATATGAATCCGCAAAGCATCCTCTTGAAAAGAACTTTTACTATGAAGGGGTTGTAGAGCTTGACCCTGTTTCTGACAGAGAGGAGGCAAAAAAGCTCCTCGAGTGGACGATTGAAAAGTTCGAATCGCTCCCGCAGATGAAGAAGAGCACGGCCGACGATCTTGCCGAGGCGAGAGAGGTACTTGCCGGCTTTTAATGCGGTTTTCTCAAAGATTGCTATGCAATCAGATTGCATAGCAGTGGGTTTAAATGATGACTTGGCAGCTGTAAAAAATAATGTTTACGGTTAACAAAGCTTTTAAAGCCCACATTACTTCCTATTACGGTTGCACATAAACAATGGGGATTAAAGCCCCGTTACTTACAGTTTACTGTTGGTCATGAGAAACGGGGATGAGTGCGGTTTTCTCGTAGTTGATTAACGGCTTTGTGGTATTTTAGATAAGTGTATGGAGAGAAAAGCGCCAAAAGCCCCGTTACTTACAGTTTGCTGTTGGTCATGAGAAACGGGGATTCAACGTCAGCTTACGGCTGTTTTTCTGCGGCATAGAAAATATGCGGTAAGGCTCTCCTGTTTTGCTTTGTTTCCCGCAGCTCTGAATCGCAGTAGGTAGAACGGCTTGCGGTTATCGATATATATCCGTACTGTCGTTTTCCGCCGTCTCCCGAAAGGGCCGGTTCGATCATACGTGGTTTTCTATCCGCCGTGGTGGTACACATCCCACCCGAGATAATCGCTGAAAGCTTCCTCTACCGCGTCCGCAGATTGGGAAGGGTTCAGCGCCACGTGATGCTCGAAGCCGTTCTCGCATATAAAGCGGAGGAGGCCCTGGAAATCAGAGACACGGATCACTCCGTAACCGCCGAACGTCTCTACAGAGTCTTTCGTAATTTCTCCATGCCCGACGTAGCACTGTATCGTTCCGAACGAGTCATCCGTCGAAACTCGGCAGAAAGTCACAGGCCTCGGTTTGATATTGCCGGAAACCGTTCCATACGTATTCTCTTTTCCGACGCTTCCGGCGATGATCTCCTGATAGTCCATTACCGCCTCTCCGCCGAAGATGTCTTGCGGCAGGTTGCTGCAGTGAAACACCACAGCCTTGTCCGGGTCATCTCCATAGTTATTGTTCCAGTCCAGCAGCGCGCTCGGCTTCCCGGAGGCGAGTACCATGGCGTACATGCCGATCAGACCGGTTATATCGGTCTCGCAGGCGCTCGGGACGAGGTTGTTGCTCAGCATGCTCATCACGGTACACGGGACGACTCCGAAGTACTCTTCCATGGAAGTCCAGCATTGGACCGCGGTTCCGACAAGCTCGTGCTCTTCGATAAATCGATCGAGAACCACCGCGAACTTTGCCATCTTCAGGAGAGACTGAGAAGGAACCGTGCCGGTCTTGATATAATCCTTTACCGCTTTCATTTTATTGGTAACGTCCTGGTCCGCGTCCTTGAGCTTCCACGCCTGACCGAAGACTTCCGAGAGATCGATAGACTCGACCGAGATCCCGGCTTCCTCGAGGAGCTTTTCCGAGTAGCGTACGGTAATGAATGCCGCAGGCCTCGCCCCCACCTGGCCGAAGCGGGCTTTTCTCATGCCTTTTACTATCCGGCAGACCGCGCCGAATTTCTGAAGGTCTTTCCTGAAGATTTCGCTTTCCGGATCCACCGTATGCAGCGAGGTGAGGCTGAACAGTATTCCATACTGCGTGAGGTTGTTGCACACCGACATCTTTCCGCAGAAACCGTCCCGCCTGTTCTTGATGTCCATTTTTTTAGGGTCGTCGGGAAAGGCCTGAATCAGGACGGGTATATCGAGTCCTGCGAGCCGGATAGTGTCCGCAACCCCTCGCTCGTCTCCGAAGTTGGGTAATGCGACGAGAATGCCGTCGAGCTTTTCTCTGTTTTTCTTGAAAAGATCGGCGCATCGTTTGGCGTCCTGATAGGTCTCTACGGAACCGTTGGGGGTTTCCTCTTTCGAAAGTGCTACTACATCAAACCCTTCCTCCTTCAGCACCTTTAGAATCGTGCGTCTCCCGCTTTCGCAGAGGTGCGAAGGAAAAAAGCCGCGGTTTCCGACTATCAATCCAAGAGTACTCATATAGATCCTCCTCATATTTTGACAGATGTAAAACCAGTACCAGTACAGTCTTATTTGAAAAAGGTTAAAAGTCAAGGCTTTCCCCCCGACCGGGGCCGCTCTTCTCCTTTGTATGTTCTTATCCTGCTATCCTTCTATCCCCCGTCTTTTTCTGGCCCTTTGCACTGCTTCAACGGTCTTTTCACGTATCCGCTGCATCTTCTCTGTTCTCGTCAGCTGCTTCCTGTGCCTGCGGTAGAGGCAGAGAACATCATGGATTAACCCTATATTGTGCTGTTCCGAGATGCGGAGCCAGTAATCGTAATCCTCCGTGGGGAACGCATCGGGATCGTACAGTCCTGTGGTTTCTGTTATCCTCTTTCTGAACATCACTGTCGGGTGAGGGATGATGTTCTGTTCCAGAAGGGTGTCACGGATTATACCCGGATCGTCTTCCACCTCCCGGATCTTCTTCAGCCACCAGTCGTCTTTTTTCTTTCCCCCCTTTTTGTCCACGTACTGTATCAGTCCGGCATATCCCCATATTCTCCTTGTGGGTAACGATCGTGAAGCCGGCCAAGCTGATGTATTCCTTGATAATCGACCCAGACCCGTCATTGGACCCGTCATCTACGACTACTGTTTCGAAATCCCTGAAGCTCTGATTTAACACGCTCTCCAGCGCTTCTCTGAGATATCTCTCGCAGTTGTAGACAGGCAGCACTACTGATACCCGCGGCATACGGCAGTTCTCCTCGCCACTGAAATTAGGTTCCCTGTTCCTGCTGGGTCAAGCCCCCCATCGAAACGGGCGTACCGTTCCCCTCATGCGGAGCAATGACCTCGTCTTCGAAAATGTTCTGATCAGTAATGAAAACAGTCCGCTTTTCAAGTTCTTTGTCGTCCTGTCTGCCAGAATCAGGTCGATAAATATCCCGGCAGCCCGGCCCTCGCTTTTAAGAATCTTTTTTTTCGTCAGCCACCTGAGGGCTCGTACGGTATATCGAAAATAGCTCGAGGTGGAAAGTGATCTCTCATACACCTCTTTTTTTTCATCTCGTATGGTCCCATCCTTCCAGGCTCTGTCATAGAGAGCCGTTCCTGGAAAGAAAACGAGAGAGAAGAGGGAGATCTTTCTCTTCATATGTAGCTTTATTATAACAGAGATACGATTCTCGATAAATATATTATCTTCATCAAAATGGGATAAAAGTTTGATAGAGCGGGTTTCACTCTCTCCTCTACCCGAAGGGTAGAAACTGCCCGAAGGGTAGAAAGACAGGTAATCTCGGAATCAGTTCCTGACGTATACTAACGTGTACGCGAAAATATTTCTGATACACCCTGCAGATCATGTGAAATAACAGTTTTATAGTGGCTATGCGCCAATATATTATTTACAATAGATATACCATTGTTATACTATTCAGGAGATAGCCGGAAGCAGCCTTCCGTTGGTAGAGCCGCTGAAGATCGGTAACGACGTAAGAGAATATACAGCTATCATGAAAAGGCCGTTTGCCTTTCGTTACTTTTTGAGCATGCTCCGTTCCTGAGCCTTATGCTGCTTCGGCCGACTTGCAGGAAAACAGAGCGATCGGTATCCTGCGCGTAGGAGATGAGTATAAGCGGAAGTATATTCTGTGATAAGAGAGAGAATTGACAGTGGTAAACGGTGTGGATTTCGACGATTACTCGGAAAGTTATAACAGGCTCATGAAAGAGGGAGTCGGGTTCTTTGATAAGGAGGAGGGTTACTTCTCCCGGTATAAGATCGAGATTGTGAGAAGGCTGACGGATGAAGAGCCCGGGAGGATCCTGGAGTACGGCTGCGGGATCGGAAGAAATATCGGGCAGATCAGGGCGCTTTTTCCACACTCGAGCATTTACGGGTGCGACGTCTCCAAAAAAAGCATCGAGGCTGCAAGGAAACAAAACCCGGATGCGGAGTTCTTCGTCATCGGAGAGGGTCGGGTTTCCATGGAGTTCGATCTCGTGCTCCTAGCAAACGTCCTTCACCATGTTCCGCCGGCGGAAAGAAAACGGCTTGCAGACAGTCTGGCCGGGCTGCTTTCAGGCGGAGGGAGCCTTTTTGTCTTCGAGCACAACCCATTCAATCCAGTCACGAGAAGGGTGGTGAGCACCTGCCCGTTCGACAAGGGCGCGGTACTTCTGAGGCCGAAGGAGGTTTCGGTCCTGATGAGCGGTTCCGGCCTTGAAATGGGAATGCGTGGATACTGCCTCTTTTTTCCGGGGTTTCTCCGTGGCCTGCGGCGTCTGGAAAAATGTCTCTTTTGGCTTCCGCTCGGCGGTCAGTATTTTTATAAGGCACGGAAAACGGGTCCGTAATTTTGTTCTTGATTTATTGTGGTCAGGATATTAATAACAAGGGAAACAGAAGAGAGGTGACAGGGATGAAACTTGCAGAGAGAAGCAATATCGAGGTATCGCTTACCCTTGCAATGAACGCAAAGGCCAAAACAATGAAGGCCCAGGGGATTGACGTCATAAGCTTTGCCGCGGGGGAGCCTGATTTCAACACTCCGCAGCACATCAAGGAGTCCGGGAAAAGGGCGATCGATGAAAACCTCACATACTACACGCCTGCGAGCGGAATCCCTGAGCTGAAGAGAGCTGTGGCCGAAAAGCTCCTACGGGAGAACGGCCTGGAGTACGACCCGGCGAACATCTCGATCAACTCCGGAGCAAAGCACTCCGTGTTCAACGTTCTCTCCGTCATTGTGGACCCCGGGGACGAGGTTGTGGTCCCGGCTCCGTACTGGGTAAGCTATTCCGAGATGGTGCGCATATTGGGAGGCAGACCGGTTTTTATTCCGACGACCGAAGATACAGGCTTCAAGATAACCCCGAAGGACCTGGACAGGGCCGTTTCAAAGTGCACCCGGGCGATTTTTCTGAACTCTCCGAACAATCCCACAGGTGCCGTTTACAGCAGAGAGGAGCTCTTCGGGCTCGCCGAACGGCTCGAAAACGAGGATCTAGTGATCGTCTCTGACGAGATCTATGAAAAGATCATCTATGACGGCAACATACACGTGAGCATAGCAAGCTACTCCCAGAAGCTGAAGGAAAAGACCGTGGTGGTAAACGGCGTCTCAAAGGCTTTCTCCATGACAGGCTGGAGGATAGGGTACGCAGCAGGCCCGAAACAGATCATCGAGGCGGTGAACCGCCTGCAGGGTCACACCACAGGCAACCCAACCTCGATCTCCCAGTATGCGAGTCTCGAAGCGCTCTCAGGCGATACCGGATTCATTGTGGACTGGGTCAAAGAGTTCAGAAGGAGGCGGGACTATATCGTAAAGGAGCTCAACGGTATAAGGGGAATCACCTGTTCGACTCCACAGGGAGCGTTCTATGTCTTTCCGAACATCAGCGGGCTTCTGTCGCAGACCATAGGCGGAAGGAAGATATCCGATTCAATCGATCTCGCCGACTACCTCCTCGAGCAGGGAAGAATATCTGTCGTGCCGGGTAAGGCATTCGGCACGGACAGCTATATAAGAATCTCGTTTGCGACGTCCATGGAGAATATCGTCGATGGCGTGAAGAGGCTGAAAAAAGCTCTCGGTTCCTGAAATACCACTTTCCTCATACCAGTTGTTGGCCCTATTTTATCTCTATATGGCTACGGATAAACGTTCTGTTACCCTGAAGAGAGGTCTCGGTACCCTCGAGGTGTTCAGCATCTCCAGCGGGGCCATGATCAGTTCAGGTCTCTTCGTGCTCCCCGCGATAGTATACCTCAAGAGCGGTCCCTCGATTATTCTCTCATATATTCTGGCGGCGATTATTATCATCCCGGCGATGTTTTCAAAGGCGGAGCTTGCCACGGCCATGCCTAAGTCGGGAGGTGTATACTTTTTCACTCACCGCAGCCTGGGGCCCCTGTTCGGGACGTTTGCCGGGCTCGCATCCTGGTTTTCGCTGAGCTTGAAGAGCGCGTTCGCTCTTGTGGGCATCGGTATATTCCTCGAGCCGTTTGTTCCCGCCTATTCACCGTATATGGGGACCGTTATCGCGCTCGGTTTCGCGGTAATCTTCACAGTTCTCAACATCCTGAGCGTAAAAGAGAGCGGGTTTATTCAGGACATGCTCGTCCTCAGCCTCCTAGGCATCCTGTTGTTCTATATTTTTTCAGGCCTGAACAACATCAACATCATGAACTACGTTCCGTTCAAACCGTACGGCTGGAAACCGATCTATACGGTTACGGGCATGATCTTCATATCTTTCGGGGGGCTTACCAAAGTCGCATCGATAGCAGAGGAGATCAAAAATCCGGCTGTAACAATACCGAGGGGAATGTTTTCCTCTTTCGGCGTAGTGACGCTGGTCTACGCACTTACCGTATTCGTCACTGTCGGGCTTTTAGGGGCGTCCGAGTTCCAGAATACACTCGCTCCGCTTTCAAGCGGTGCTTCGAAATACCTCGGGAAACCGGGGTTTATTGTGCTTTCGATTGCCGGAATGCTCGCGTTCATCACAACCGCAAACGCCGGATTGCTGTCTGCATCCCGGAGCCCGCTCGCAATGTCAAAGGACCATCTGCTTCCTCCTATCTTTGGAAGGGTAAACATAAAGACGCAAACACCTGTCGTTTCTATCCTGATCACCTCTGTTTTCATGATATTGGTTATAACCCTGCTCGACCTCGAGAGCCTCGTCAAGATCGCCTCCACGATGATGCTTCTGCTTTTTTCTTTCGTCAATATATCGGTGATCCTTATGAGGGAGAGCAAGATTGTCTCCTATAAACCGACATTCAAAACTCCATTCTATCCGTATCTGCAGATTATCGGGATCGCGATCTATCTTTTGCTGATTGTGGAGATGGGTATACTCCCGCTTCTCATCACCGCCTGCTTTTTCATTGTGTCTCTTCTATGGTACCTCGTTTACTCGAAGTCGAGAAACCTGAGACAGTCCGCGCTCATTCATATTGTAGAGAGAGTCACGTCGAGAGAAATCAGGTCCAGCAAACTGACGGACGAGCTCAGGGAGATCCTCCGGCAGAGGGACGAGATAGTAGAGGACAGGTTTGACAAGATAATAAAGGAGGCAGAGATTATCGACATCGATCGCAAGATTGATCTCGGCGAGCTCTTTCGAATCCTTTCCGAATCATTCGGGGAGAGGTTCCACATGTCCGCCGCTGTTATCCGCGAACTTCTCGAGCAGAGGGAGAGAGATTCCACAACCGCTGTTCATACTGGATTGGCTATACCGCATATCGTGATAGAGGGAGAAAAAAAGTTCGATATCATACTCGTGCGCTCGAAG
>DATKZJ010000007.1:0-6948 GCA_035527995.1 Spirochaetota bacterium
GAGGTCCTGTCTGTAGACGAGGCGATCCACGGGGCGCAGGATATCGTTGCTGAGCGGTTCAGCGATGACGCGCGGGAACGGGAAGTCGTCCGTAACCAGGCCAGGCGGCACGGAGTGCTGGAGGTGAAACCTGCGAAGGGATTCGACCCGAAAGGCGTGTATGCCGGTTACAGTGAGCACAGAGAAAAAATCGCCTTCATCCCCTCACATCGCTACCTTGCAGTCATGCGCGGCGTACGGGAAAAACAGCTTGCAGTGAAGATCGATGTGGATACAGATCGAGCACTCGAGAACATCCGGCGGCACAGGATTCCGAAAAACGCTAAAAGCTCAGCCGATATGCTTTTTACCGCTTTGAAGGACGGCTTTACAAGACTGCTTTTTCCCTCCATCGAGAGGGAGATGCACACCGAGCTGAAGGAGAGGGCGGACAGGGGGGCCATCGGGGTGTTCGGCAAAAACCTCTCTCAGCTTCTTCTGACGCCGCCCGTGACCGGTATGGGCATCCTGGGGGTCGATCCCGCCTACCGGACAGGGTGTAAGCTTGCCGTAATAGATGAAAACGGGAAATACCTCGATCACGGTGTGGTTTTCCCCACACCGCCGCAAAACGATTATGAAGGGTCGAAAAAAAAGGTGCTGGAGCTTGTAAAGCGGAACAATGCCACGGCGGCCGCCATAGGCAACGGCACGGCTTGCCGGGAGACCCAGGAGTTTTTCGCCAGACTGAAAAAAGAGGAAGCGATCGAGCTGAAATACACGGTGGTTTCAGAAGCAGGGGCGTCCGTATACTCGGCTTCCAAAGTGGGACAGGAGGAGTACCCGGATCTCGATGTGACGGTGCGCGGTGCGATCTCCATCGCCCAGCGGCTTCGCGACCCGATGGCCGCGCTCGTGAAGATCGATCCGAAATCTCTGGGGATCGGCCAGTACCAGCACGATGTGGATCAGAAACTTCTGGAGCAGAAGCTTTTTGAGACCACCGAAGGCCTCGTCAACCGGGTAGGAGTGGACGTGAACAGCGCCTCGGCCGGCCTTCTCTCCTATGTGGCCGGGCTCGGCCCGGTGCTGGCCAGGAGGATCGTGGAGTACAGGGAAAAAAACGGGCCGTTCAGGAGCAAGATGGATCTCCTGAAGGTGAAGGGGATGGGAAAGAAGGCCTTCGAGCAGTGCGCAGGCTTCATGCGGATCCGCGGCGGTGAAAGCGTGCTGGACAATACAGGCATCCACCCTGAAAGCTACGACGCTGCAGAGAGGCTTTTGAAGCGCTGTGATATAAAGACGATAGGTATGCTGGAGGCGGAAAAGATTTCCGGGGAGATGGGAGTCGGGCCCGAGACCCTGAAGGACATCATCCTGGAGCTTAAGAAACCGGGGTTTGACCCGAGAGACGACCTGCCTGAGATCCCTTTCAGAGACGATGTGACAGACATCGATGAGCTGGAGGAGGGAAGCATCGTTTCCGGCGTGGTCCGGAGCATCGTGGATTTCGGAGCGTTTGTTGACATCGGTCTTAAAAACGACGGTCTCATCCACATCTCACAGATGAGTAATAAGAGGATCTCGCATCCGCTTGAAAGGCTTTCTGTGAACCAGTACCTTCCCAGGATCCGTGTGATCGGCATTGATACACAAAAGGGGAGGGTGAGCCTCAGCCTGAAGGAAGAAGAGTAGTCCGGATAGGCTTCATACATCGTATATCCACATCGCAGCCGGCCGTCCTATGAGGTGGTTTTTTCTCTGAAGTCCCTGTACAATCAATAGTGTAATTCAGGACGCTGAGTATAACGATACGGCAGAATACAGTCTGTGAGAAGGGCTGATACCAAACAGTAAGGAGGCTTTTATGAAAGCATTGTCAAAAAAAGCGGCACTGGTCACGGGCGCGAGCAGGGGTATAGGCAGGGCCGTGGCGATAGCCCTCGCCAACGAGGGGGCCGATGTCGGGGTGCATTACCATACCGGGGAGGATGCTGCAAAACAAACCTGCTCGATCATCCGCGAAATCGGGACCCGTTTTGTCATGGTACAGGCAGACGTTTCTAAAGGAAAAGATGTGAGAAACATGCTGGAAGTTGTGCAGCGTGAGCTCGGAACGGTTCAGATCCTCGTCAATAATGCAGGCATTTCACACCGGGATAAACTGGAAAACATGCGGGAGGAAGATTGGGACAGGGTCATGGGTGTTAACCTCAAGTCCGCTTTCATGGTCACTCAGGCGTTTCTGCCCGGGATGCGTGAACAAAAATGGGGAAGGATCATCAATATTTCCTCTGTCGCTGCTCAAACCGGAGGAATAACAGGTCCTATCTATGTCGCGTCCAAGGCCGGGCTCATAGGCCTGACGCATTCCTATGCAGCGCTGCTCGTTAAAGAAGGCATCACAGCTAATACCATCGCACCGGCCCTGATCGAAACCGATATGGTTACGAAGGTATTGAAGGCGACACCCGCGCCGATACCGATGGGTCGATTCGGAAAAGTGGAGGAAGTCGCCGATGTCGTGGTCATGCTGGCAAAAAACGGCTATATGACAGGCCAGACGATCAATGTCAACGGCGGCTGGTACTTCAGCTGAGAGGTTAAACAGTACAATAGTAGGACAAGCAATAGTACCCTACAAAGTAACTGGGATCTTTGCAGAGACAGGACTCATGGCGGAAAGTAAAAATCCACGATGGACCGCCTTATCCGTCACCTAAAAAATGGTTACAAAGGGCTACTCGCGATCGAAATCATAGAACCGGTCCTCGTCCTCCTCGCTGATATCGAACACACAGTCATTGGGGCCGAGAGGCTCGGTCAACATAAAAGACGGCAGCCTGTCGTCCGCCTTCGAGAAACCGGCCCTGCGGTTGAAGTCTCTCTCCCGCAGCAGCAGTTCTTTCGCCTGATTTTTTAGCCCATCGAACGTGACGCTCCAGCCTGCAAGGGCACTCACCGCCTCTTCAATAAACTCGGTCCTGTCAAGGGAGACCCTGCCGGTAAAGAGGCAGAGCCCGAGCGTGTCCATCACCATGGTCTCTATATGGAGATTTCTGACGGGATCGAGCTGCGCCTTCGGGTCGAGATGGTCCACTGAAAGCACGATTGAGTTTCCTGCCGTGTGGTCTGCGCCCATGGGGGACATTTCGTAGGTAAGTCCCATCCCCTTTATCGCCCTGGGGTCGTACGCAGCCATGCCCTGTCCTTTCACCGCCGGGACCCTCTCCACACCGAATACCCTGCCGCATGTGACCGCGCCCGACCCGAGTATCCTCCCGAGCGGTGTATCCTCCCTGAGCTCCCCTATGAGGGCTTTCGCACGCTCGTAGTCTCCGAACTGCATGACGCCTGCTTCGGCGAGTACCCCGAGGGCGGCCCCGGTCTCCATCGTATCGATGCCGATATCGTTGCAGAGACGATTGAGGGTTGCAATCTGGTCGAGATCGGCCAGGCCGATGTTGGAGCCGAGAAGACAGACCGTCTCGAAGTCGAGTGAGCCCACCAGCGGACTTCCGTCTCTATCCACGTACTTGTTCGAGCACTGTATCACGCATCCCGGCATGCAGCCGTGCTTAAAAAGCCCGCCCCGGCTCTTTATGGTTTCATAAAGGGTATCGGCCCCGATCTTTTCTGCGTGCTCGAAGCTTCCGCTACTGAAGTTGTGGGTGGGAAGCCCTCCGAGCCCGTTTACGTTGAGAAGGGTCATCACGGTCCCGTACCTGGCGAACTTCTCGCCTGTAACAGGGTGTTCACGTAGGGCAGAAGCGAACCGCCTTATGAGCTGTTTTGCCTCTTGAGTCAGGTCCGCCTTCACCCCCTCGTCGTCGGTTATGATCGCCTTGACTCCCTTTCTCCCGAGTACTGCACCGAGGCCGCCCCTTCCAAGGTTCCTGCACGGTTCTCCTTCCGGATCCGTCACACAGAGGCAGGCAGCACAAAGCCCCATCTCTCCGGCCGGACCGACGAGAATGAGGCCGGATCTCGGACCGTACCGCTCACGGAGCATCTGTGCGGACTCATACGTTCCCCTGCCTTTGAGGTCTGACAGGTCCTCGAAACAAACTCCCTTCACGCCTACCTTTATGCCGACTGGCCCCTCTTTCGACTTTCCCCGTATCTTCAGCGCCTTTATACCGAGCCTCGCCAGCTTGTGGCCGACGACCCCGCCGCTGTTGGACTCTTTTATCGTGCCGGTGAGGGGGCTCTTTGCACCTGCCGAGAGACGGTTGGAGCTGGAGAGGGCGGACCCCGCGAGAAGCCCGGGAGCGAACACGATGAGGTTTTCCGGAGAGAGGGGATGGCAGAGGGGGTCGGTTTCCTCCCAAATTACCGTGGAGGTGAGCCCTCGCCCTCCAAGGTGCCCGTACTTTCGGGCAACGGAAATCTCGTGTACAGTAGTTGTGTCAAGATCTATTTCAATAATCCGCTTTTCCATTTTACACCCTTTTCCATCGGCGTGAGTGTAACGCCGGATGACCCGTCCCGCCTGTCAGAGACAGCCGGCTTGTCAAAGACATGTCGCATGTTATAAACATGCGGAGTAGATTTTCATTATCTCAGACTCGTCCACCTGTTTCGGATGCATGCTGATCCCGGTATAATATCCGGTCATAGCGATCCTGATGACCTTTTTGATATCCTTCTGCTGCAACCCAAAGTCGCTGAACTTTACCCGTACTCCGATATCTCCAAGGAGCTTCTCTGTGAGCTGGACGGACTTTTCGGCCCTTTCGGAAAGCGGGAGATCACGGACAGAAGGGTCGAGTGCCACTGCGATTTCGGCGAAGCGCTCGAGATCTGCATCGTAGCTGATCCGCATTATCTCGACGAGACATGCCGCAACGCTCGCCCCGTGAGGAGCGTGCACAAATCCGCCTGCAGCCTGACCCAGCGCATGGGGAAGTGTGGGGCCTGCGTGCGCTATCGCAATCCCGGCGAGAGCGCTGGCCCATGACATGGTTTCCCTTGCTTCTGCGTTCTTTCCGTTTGCTACTGCGGCAGGGAGATAGGAAGCAGCGAGACGTATCGCCTCTATCGCAATCATCCTGGCAAAAACAGACGCAGTGATATTGGCGTAGGACTCGATCGCATGGGCGAGTACGTCGACACCGGTTAGAGCTGTGAGTTTCGGAGGGCAGCTGAAGGTGAGCTCCGGGTCGACAACCGCTACTTTCGGGATGATACGCTCGTGGACGATGGTGCTCTTCTCCCGTATTTCGGGGTTCGTAAAAACCGCGTAGTGTGTCATCTCGGAACCGGTACCGGCGGTACTGGGAAGGGCGATCACCGGCAGCGTTTCAGGACCCGGAATGTTGGGAGTATGATCACGCCTGCGTGTGTAGCTCCAGCAGGTACCCGGATTTCTGGAAATAACAGCCACCCCTTTTCCGAAGTCCAGGGCGCTTCCGCCGCCTGCCGCGATTACCATATCACACCCCTCCTCGCGGGCGGTTTTCGCTGCTTCGTCGACTGCGAAACAGTCCGGATCAGGTTCGATCTTCGTGTACCTCACCGCTTCGATGGAGGCCTCTTTCAGCAGGCCGGCTATCTCGTCACCGGTACCGTTATTTTCGAGATACGGGTCGAGCGCTACAAAGGCTTTTTTCCCTGTTCCGGTCAGAAGAGACCCGAGCTCCCGGCGTTTTCCAGACCCGAAGACCACCTTCGGAACAACGCATCTGAATGCTTCCATGGGCTGCTACCTCGTTATTTGTTTTTACCAGGTTAAAAACCAAAATCGCCGTCTTTTGTCAGCAGCTGTGCAGGGTCCGATCACTCTCCAAAAAGCTATAAACGTCAGAAGACATTTGGGCTCCCGTTACATACGACAGTAAGGCTGCCCGATAACATTTGACGTTCATTATTCGGTATAATCGAGGTAGCATCAGATACTTTAACGATCATTTGAATATCTGTATCAGTCCACCGTACGGCCGCCGTCGATGAAAAGATTGTGGCCGGTAATGAAATCTGCCGCCTTGGACGAAAGGAATACGGCGGCGCCGGCGACGTCTTCGGGAGTCCCGATACGGCCGAGGGGGATCCGCTCGAGTTCGCGGTCCAGCCTCTGACGGTTCTTTTTCAGGCCGTCTATGAAGGGTGTGTCGACAGCCGAAGGAGAGATGGCGTTGACACATATGTTATATGGCGCCCACTCCGTGGCCATCACCCTGGTGAGCTGGATAAGGCCCCCTTTGCTCGCCGCGTATGCCGCCCGTGCCGGATGACCGAGCCTGGAGGATATCGATGATATGTTAATGATTTTTCCCGCACGCCGCTCTACCATGATCCGTCCCACGGCCTGGCAGCAGTAGAGTACGCCTTTGAGGTTTACCTCGAGGACAGGATCCCAGTCCTCGTCTGTGATCTCGAGGACTTGTTTTCTGATGTTCATCCCGGCGCTGTTGACAAGAATATCGATGCGGCCGAACTCCTTCAGCGCAGTATCGGCCATCCTCTCCGCGCTCGTCTTGCTGGTGATCTCAAGTTGGAACGGCACAGCCTTTTTCCCTGTCGCTGCGGCCATCCGTGCTGTCTCGCCGGTCTTCTCCATGTTACGGCCGGCGGCCAGGATGTCGGCGCCGTGAACCGCGAGTGCGACCGCTATGGCGCGGCCGATACCGCCGCTTGCCCCGGTTACCACTGCGGCCTTTCCCTCCAGGCTGAACAGGTCTCTATAGGGAATATTTTCTTCGGTAACTGCCATGCCGTATCCTTTCCTTCTGATGTTCGCCTCGCCTTATATTATTATTCTCCCGGACGAAGTTCATCTATGTAAGTATCGGGAACGATTCAGGCTCTGTGACAACATCCACAACCGCCGGCCGGTTCGACTCCAGCGCCAGCCGGATCGCATTCCCGACTTCGTCCGGTTTTTTCACCCTGATCCCGAGCGCCCCCATATCCTCTGCGAGCTTCGCGAAATTTGTGTCCAAGAAACGGTACTGGTCGGTTTCTCTGCCT
>DATKZJ010000008.1:0-4006 GCA_035527995.1 Spirochaetota bacterium
CAAGGGAGAGACGACAGAGGACAAACTTTTCACGCTCGAGACGGTTGCGTGCCTCGGATGCTGCAGTCTTGCTCCGGTGATGATGATAAATGAAATGACCTACGGAAGGCTTACCACCAACAAGGTCAAGCGGATCATCGACGATTACAGAAAAGGGAGGGCCGAATAGTGTCTCTATCTGAGAAAACAAAAGGTGTACTGCAGCATAGCAGGAACGTGGACAAAACGAAACTCAAGGTCGGCCTTGGCGCATGCGGCATAGCTGCAGGGGCGACCGAGGTATACAAGGAGCTCGTTGAAATTGTAAGCAGTGAAGGACTCCCCGCTGTCGTGGAACAGACCGGGTGCATAGGAATGTGCCACAACGAGCCTCTGGTAGAGATCGAGAGCCGGAAGGACGGAAGGATACTTCTCGGCAACATCACCCCCAAGAAGATTCCATCGATCATCAAGAGCTACTTTCAGGAAGGCAGCATCGATCCCGAACACATCGTCGCTGGAACCCACTACGTCACTGAAGGCGATGCATTTTTTAAAAAACAGTACAGGATCGTTCTTTCGAACTGCGGAAGGATAAACCCGGAGTCGATAGACGAGTACATTGAGATGGGTGGATATGAGGGACTGAAAAAAGCCCTCGAGAGGATGACTCCCGATGAGATCATCGAGGAGGTTTTGAAGTCTGGGCTTCGCGGACGCGGCGGTGCCGGTTTCACCACAGGGTTGAAGTGGAAGTTCACAAAACAGGCGGCAGGAAGCCCGAAGTACCTTATCTGTAATGCCGACGAAGGAGACCCCGGTGCGTTCATGGACCGTTCCACCCTGGAGGGCGACCCTCACGCTATTATCGAGGGCATGACAATCGCGGCGTATGCGGTCGGAGCATCACTGGGCTACATCTATATAAGGGCCGAGTACCCGCTCGCTGTGAAGAGACTGAAGCTTGCGATACAGCAGGCGAAGGATCGGGCGTTTCTCGGAGATGGGATCCTCGGTAGTTCGTTCTGTTTTGACATGAAGATAAAGGAGGGTGCGGGGGCGTTCGTATGCGGAGAGGAAACGGCTCTTATCGCATCGATAGAGGGTGAGAGGGGCCTGCCTCGGCTGAGACCCCCCTTCCCGGCCACAAAGGGCCTTTGGGGCCTTCCCACAAACATAAACAATGTCGAAACCTATGCCAATATCCCGAGGATCATCCTGAACGGCTCCGGGTGGTACAGCAAGCTCGGAACCGAGCGGAGCAAAGGGACAAAGGTTTTCGCCCTTGCCGGAAAGATCGCGAAAGGCGGCCTCATCGAGGTCCCGATGGGAATCACTCTCAAAGAGATCGTGTACGATATCGGCGGCGGCATAAAGGAGGGCAAACGCTTCAAGGCCGTCCAGATGGGGGGCCCTTCCGGAGGGTGCATCCCTGAATCCCTCCTCGATACCGTTATAGACTACGACTCCGTGACCAAAACAGGCGCGATCATGGGTTCCGGAGGTATGGTGGTGATGGACGAGGAGACCTGCATGGTTGAAGTCGCGAGGTTCTTCCTCGAGTTCACCCAGAACGAATCCTGCGGAAAGTGTACCTTCTGCAGGATAGGAACGAAGCGCATGCTCGAGATACTCGAACGGATCACAAACGGCTCCGGAGAACAAGGGGATATCGAGCGGCTCGAGTATCTCGCCCTCAGCGTGAAATCGGGCAGCCTCTGCGGCCTGGGACAGACAGCGCCCAACCCGGTGCTTACCACGGTGAGATACTTCCGGGACGAGTACGAGGTCCACATCAGGGAGAAGAAATGTCCGGCAAAACAGTGTAGGAGCCTCATCTCGTATCAGATCATTTCGAACTGTACCGGATGCGGGGCCTGCCTCAGAAACTGCCCCGTGAATGCGATCTCCGGAAAAAAGAAGGAGATCCACGAGATAGACCAGCAAAAATGCATCAAGTGCGGAATCTGCTCTGACAGCTGCAGATTCGAAGCAATAGAGGTACACTAACACTATTGGCGTATTACCCTTTAGAAGAGAGCTTACGATGAGCGGAATAAAGATTGTTCTCAACGGAAGAGATACTTCAGCGGAACCTGACGAAACGATACTGGATGTTGCGCGGAGAAACGGGGTCTTCATCCCCACCCTCTGTCACGACGGGCGCCTCGATCCGTACGGCGCCTGCAGGGTGTGTCTCGTCAAGGTAGAGGGCGCACGAGCCCTGGTACCCTCATGCTCCACAAGAGTCACGGACGGCATGAAGGTGGACACGGAGAACCCGGAGGCACTGGAGGCGAGGAGACTGAGCCTCTCTCTTCTCATCTCCGATCATTACGGAGACTGCGTGTCTCCATGCAGTCTCGAGTGCCCCGCACATATCGATATTCAGGGCTATATAGCGCTCGTAGGCTCTCGGCGTTATAAAGAAGCGGTAAAGCTCATCAAGGAAAAAAACCCGATGCCCCTGTGCATAGGGAGGGTCTGCCCTCATCCGTGTGAAACGGCGTGCAGGAGAAATAGGATCGAAGAGCCGATAGCGATTAATAATCTCAAGAGGTTTGCGTCAGATTACGACCTTTTGAGCGGTGTGCCGTACGTTCCGCAGAAGGCCCCTTCGAAGAAAAAGAGCGTGGCCGTTGTCGGAGCGGGTCCGGCCGGCCTCTCCTGCGCCTACTACCTCAGCGTACTCGGGTACGATGTGACCGTCTTCGAGAAAGAAGAGCAGCCTGGCGGGATGCTCCGATGGGGTATCCCGGAGTACCGTCTCCCGAAGCGAATACTGGACCGGGAGATAGAATCGATCCTCTACCTCGGTGTGACCTTCGAATACGGGCAGGAGCTCGGCAGGGATTTCACCATCGAGGACCTTAAACGCGATGGATACTGTGCCGTATTTATCGGAATCGGAGCCGGAAAATCGACGAGTATGCGAATTGCGGGAGAAGACCTTCCCGGAGTAACGAGCGGCCTCGAGTTCCTCTACCGGGTCGCCAGGGGAGAGAAACCTGACATAGAGAACAGAAAAGTAGTGGTTGTCGGCGGAGGAAACACTGCGATGGATGCCGCCCGAACCTCTCTCAGGCTCGGGGCTGCAGCAGGGGTCACCGTTCTCTACCGCCGGACACGTGCCCAGATGCCGGCAAACGAGATCGAAATCGAGGAGGCGATTGAGGAAGGAATACGTTTCGAATACTTAAGAGCACCGATAAAGATAGCTGAAAACAACGGGAAGCTTTCCGTCGAGTGCATCTGCATGGAGCTCGGCGAGCCGGACGCATCCGGAAGGAGAAGACCGGTCCCGATAGAGGGATCAAACTACTCGCTAGAGGCTGACGTTCTCATCACCGCCATAGGGCAGCGGCCCCTTGTCCCTGCGCAGCTTTCCGATCTCGTTACCTCCAGGGACACGCTGAAGGCCGACCCCTCGACGGCAGTCACCTCCGACACATACATATTTGCCGGAGGTGACTGCGTGACAGGAGCCGCCACCGCAATAGAGGCGATCGCCGGCGGAAGGACCGCAGCCTATACAGTCGACAGCGTCCTGAGCGGAAAAGAGGTACAGCCTAAACCGGAGTTTAACATCTCAAAGGGAAAGCTCGATGAAATTCCCGACAGCTTGTATGCCCTCTACGAGAAGAGGCCGAGGGCTTCGATGCCTTCGCTCTCGGTTTCCAAGAGAACCGGGGGATTCGAGGAGATCGAGAAAGGGCTTTCCGAGAATGATGCGATAGCAGAGGCCCTGCGTTGCCTGGAATGCGGGTGCCAGGAGGGGTTCAGCTGCGCCCTTCGCGACGGGTGTACCGAGTACGGGGTTCAGCCGGACGAGTGGTCCGGAGAGAAGAACATCGTCATCGGAAAAGACAGGCTCGCGGAGTTTCTCCCCCCGATCATGAAGGACGCGAATAAATGCATCAAGTGCGGCACCTGTATAAGGGTCTGCGACGAAGTCTGGGGACTCTCGATCTACGGATTCGTGAAAAGAGGGTTCGAGACAGAGGTCACTCCCTACTTCAACCTCGAG
>DATKZJ010000009.1:0-4006 GCA_035527995.1 Spirochaetota bacterium
CAGTCGTTCTTCTACGGACTCGGAAGCGGCATCGGCTGGGCGCTCGCAATAATCGCGATGGCGGGGATCAGGCAGAAGATGGCGAAAGCGAGAATACCGAAGGGACTCGCAGGAGCGGGAATAACCCTCATCATAGCAGGAATAATGGCACTCGCGTTCATGGGCTTCTCAGGAATGATCAAAATTACGTAAGGTGGTAGGACAGTGACTGTTGCGATACAGCTTTTGATAGGGATAGGGGCGATATGCGGCGTATCCACGGTTTTGGCCATCATCACGGTGATAGCGGATGCCACGATTGCGAACTACGGCGATGTAAAAATCCGCATCAACGATGACAAGGAGGTCGTTGTCTCAGGGGGCAGGCCGCTTCTCGGCTCGCTCATGGAGCAGAAGATCTTCATCCCCTCCGCGTGCGGAGGCAGGGGCTCATGCGGCCTGTGCAAGGTGAAGGTGACAAGCGATGCCGGCGACTACCTCCCAACGGAGCTGCCGTGGATTTCCGAGGAGGAAAAAAAACAGAATATCCGGCTCAGCTGCCAGCTGAAGATCAAGAAAGACATAGCGATACAGATCCCGGAGGAGCTGTTCAACGTCAAGGAGTACATCACAGAGGTGGCATCCCTGAGAGACCTCACCTATGACATCAAAGAAGCAACGCTGAAGCTTATAGAGCCGGGCGAAATCAAGCTCAGGGCGGGACAGTATATCCAGTTCCAGGTTCCCGAATATGAGCTCTCCAAGGAGTCGATCTACAGGGCGTACTCTGTCGCGTCGCAGCCTTCGGTTACAGACAGGGTCGAGCTCGAGATCCGGCTTGTGCCGAACGGGATATGCACAACCTATGTGTTCAATCACCTCAAAGAAGGGGAGCGTATCACGATAAACGGACCATACGGCGAGTTCTTCCTGCGGGAGAGTGAAAGGGAGATCGTTTTTATCGCAGGCGGATCCGGCATGGCCCCCATAAAGGCCATACTATACGATATGCGCGAGAAGGGAATAAAGAGAAAGGCGACCTACTTCTTCGGCGCAAGGGCGGTCAAAGACCTCTTTCTCGTCGAGGAGATGCGGGAGCTGGAGAGCTCCCTTGAAGGGTTTACCTTTATTCCCGCCCTTTCCGAGCCTTCAGAGAGCGACCGCTGGGAGGGCGAGACGGGCCTTATCACGGAAGTGCTCGACCGCCATATCGGCACAGGAGACGATACAGAGGCATATCTCTGCGGCAGCCCCGGGATGATCGACGCATCCGTCAAGGTGCTGACGGAAAAAGGAATACCCGAAGAGCTCATCTACTACGACAAGTTCGCATGACGGGAGAGGGAGATGAAACAGACGGTACAGCTTTCCAGGATACAGGAGAAGATGAAACCAGGGATCATAACCAGGGACGGCTTTCTGGGGACCGATAGGAGAAACCTCATCGACATGCTTGTCGAGGATGACGAAACAGTAAAGCGGATGGATCTCACACACGCGACTGTGGCCCAGCGTATGATAGACCTGCGGGATGCGGGGCTTCGCGGCCTCGGGAATTTCATAAACGTGGAACCCCACTTCGAGGTGAGGGTCGATTCGGTCCGGGGGAAGCTCCCCTGCCCCTTCGGCGATCCAGGAATCTTTCAGAAGACCAACACCACGGTGAGGAACCTGAAATCCGGGAAGGAGGTCACCTATACGGACCTCCACATACACATGATAGGCTCACACGGGTTCTACGAGGGCAGGGGCTCGCCGTTTCGACTGGAACCCGAAACCCTCGTGTCTGTACTCGAGATAAAAAAAGCGACAGAATAGCATCATTAATTTGATTAATTGATTTTTTTGTCGTGAGAAATATAGTATCTTATGATATCACGTTTTTCACCAGGTGCAGGGCAGCTGTATGGTCGTCACTCTGAATACTATATCTTAACATGACAATAAGAGGTTAGAAACGATGAAAAAGTACGAGTGCACAGTATGCGGCTATATCTACGATCCCGCGGTCGGGGACCCTGACAATGGAGTGAAGCCGGGAACCGCTTTCGAAGACATCCCGGATGACTGGTTATGCCCTGAGTGCGGCGCGGGCAAGGATGCGTTTGAACCCGTTTGATGAAATGTTCGCTGCGCGAACATTTCATCTTGGCAAATTATGCCTTACAGGCTTAAACTACACTTAGCTATTTTTGTCATTAGGGACTAATTCATCTTAGCCGTTTTTTTTCTTACAGAAAAAAAACTGCACGGAGATAGTATTCTCGAAGCGAACTATTATTCTTGGCAGTTTACGTCTTGAAGACGTAAACTGCATGACGATATTGTTCTTAATACGAACAATATCGTCACGATTCATCTTGGCAGTTTCATTAACGGTTATGGTGAAACGGCGATGTGTTTTTGTCTCGTAATAAACCGAAAAGTACGACGAGGCCTTGGTTTCACCGTTCGGTAGGACCGTTCGGTAGGACCGTTCGGTAGGACCGTTCGGTAAGACCGTCGGTAAAACCGGTCATCTAATTTTTCAACACGAGGGAACAGGCTATGGAAAAATCACAGCTCGATGAGATAATCGATTTTGCGATACAGCGGGAAAAAGATGCTGTGCTCTTTTATCAGGGATTGCAGAAAAGCGTCCACTTTTCGGAGAGAAGAAAGCACATAAGATCATTCGAACTGATGGAAGAGGGACACATAAAGATCATCGAACAGATCAGAAACCAGATTGAGCAAATGGACATCGAGAGCATCGTCGTCCCTGAGGTGGAAAACCTCCGTATCAGCGACTACATCGTCGAACAGAACATAGAAGGAGAGATGGAGTATCAGGATATCCTCATAAGCGCAATGAAGAGAGAGGAACAATCCTTCAGCCTCTACACGGACCTTGCGGAGAACAGCATAGATTCCGGTATCAAGAGGCTGCTGCTCAAACTCGCCTCAGAGGAGGCGCAGCACAAGCTCTTCTTCGAACGGATATACGATGATGAGATCCTGAGCCAGGATTAATACTAGCCCCTCATCAGAAGGTAATAATACCCCGAAGGTACATGAACGAAAGTGGTTATAGCGAGCTGTCAGAGTCTTCTGCCTCTTTGTTATACTCATTGTGAAACGCAAACTTTTCCTCAGCCAGCCTCTCTGGCCGCTCCGCTTCCCAGGCGGCCTGCTTTTCCGATAGTTCCGGGTCGGTTCTCCCGGCATGCTTACCCACGATGAGGAGCGTTATCACAGTGAGAGAATCGGGTATCCCGAGTATCTGTTTTACCTTCAGCTCATCATAGCCTGCGATCGGATGAGCAACGAGTCCGAGGTCCGTCGCCCTGAGGATCATGAACGCCGTTGCCATCCCGGTGTCGAACAGGTAGTAGTCTCTTCCTTTTATCCGGCAGTCGTACTCCTGTGTGCTTGCCACAGCGACTATAAGAGAGGCCCCCTGTGCCCACACGTTCCCTTTGGACAGTGCGCCGAACAGCTCTTCGAGCCTGCTCTTCTGGTACACGAACACGTACCGCCACGGCTGATTGTTGAAGCATGAGAGGGACAGGACCGCACTCCCTGCGAGATCCGAGACGAGATCCCTGTCGACTGCGACCGGCTCGAGCGATCGATACGCCCTCCTCTTCTCTATAATATTTGAAAGTTCCATCCTGAATCCTCTCAAGGGTTTTTTAAAATTTATACTTCCGCATGTGTAAAAACAACAAAAAGTGCATGGCAAACTTGCCTGCTCTGAAAAATTATACCCTTGACTTCGAAGTTTATTATTACTATTTTAATATCACAAGTAAAGTGATATTATAGGAGCCTATCATGCAGCACACGATTGACAGTGAGGTCGACTGCATCGACGAAAACTGTCCGATGCCTCTCGTCAAAACCCGGGAAGCTATAATGCATGCAAAAAAGGGAGATATCATCAGGGTAAAGGGCACACATCCCCAGTCCTTCGAGGAGATACCCATGGCACTCGATGCAATGGGTCTCGAAATTCTCGATAAGGAGCGCGGGGAAGACGTCTGGA
>DATKZJ010000010.1:0-14918 GCA_035527995.1 Spirochaetota bacterium
CTTTTACAATAGCGAAATCCACCATCAACATCACAATGAGTATAGGCATCGCGATCTACCCTGATGATGTCGAGACGATCGACGCCCTCACAAAGATGGCCGATATCGCGATGTACCGCGTGAAGAAGAAGGGCAGGAACAGTTTTCAGCGCTACGCTCCCTGAAGCTTCTGCAGCACGGCAGTCGCCTTCTCGACAGTATCGAGCGGTTTCACCTTGTACCATCTATCGATGACCGTACCGTCACCGTCAATGAGAAAAGAGGAGCGGACGATCCCGAACAGCTTCTTTCCGTACATCGACTTCTCTCCCCATACGCCGTACGCCTCCGCAGCCTTATGACCCGGGTCAGAAAGAAGAGGAAATCCCAGGCCGTACTTCTCGTCAAACTTCTTCTGTTTGGCCGGTGTATCCGGGCTGATACCGAGTACCGTGATTCCCAGCGATTTCAGGGTCGCCATATTGTCTCTCACGCTGCACGCCTGCTTCGTACAGCCGGGCGTGTCTGCTCTGGGATAAAAGTAAACAAGAACCTTTTTACCGGAGAAGTCTGAGAGCTTCACATTCTCGCCGTTCTGGTCCGGAAGATCGAAATCAGGAGCAGCGTCCTCTCTTCCAAGTTCTGCCATCTTTTCCTCCTTATGCTGCTGTTCTATTTGACGATTATACCCCGTCTTTATTAAAATAAATCAATCGTCTTTTCAGGGGTATGCTTAATGGAAAAAAAGATAGTGACGGCGGGCGACCGGGTCTACATGAAGTTCTTCGATCTTGAATTCTTCCACGAGAGGGCGAAAGAAGCGGGTGCCAGGATCCATCCATTTCGGTCTTTCGATGATGCGAAGTTCACGGCCGAGATAACCGACGCCGACGCCCTGATACTGATAGACCGCCCTCTCTCGAAGGCGCATATAGAAGCTATGAACAACTGCAGGATCGTGCTCGCCCTCGAAGTCGGCTACGACTTTATCGACGTAGGTGCCTGCACAGAGAAAGGGATCGTAGTATGCAACGTACCGGCATACTGTACGGGCGAGGTCTCTTTGCACGCCTTCACCCTTCTGCTCGCAGTACACCGAAAACTGAATCTCCTGATGGAGGGGACGGCAGGCGCCGGTTGGGATTACAATCTCTGCAAGCCGCTGCACTATCCTGAGGGAAAGAAGATCGGCATAGTCGGTCTCGGTAAGATCGGAAGACAGATGGTGCCGAAAGCCCTTGCGTTCGGTATGGAGCCCATCGCGTACGACCCATACCTCACGGACGACATCTTCGATCTCTTAGGGGTGCGGCGATGCTACGAGCTAGACGACCTACTCTGCGAGGCCGACTACGTGACTCTCCACGTACCGCTCACCGAAGAGACACGCCACATGATCGGTTCACGCGAGCTCGGGCTCATGAAACCTCACGCCGTTATCATCAACACGTGCAGGGGAAAGGTAGTTGAGGAAAAATCGCTTTACAATGCTCTTAAAAAAAGTATAATTGCAGGAGCCGGTCTGGACGTCCTTGAAACCGAGCCTCCGGACAAAGAAAACCCGCTGTTGAACTGTCCGGCCTGCATCGTGACGCCGCACATCGCATGGTACTCGGAGCAGAGCATGGAGAGGCTTCGCGTACAGGGCATGGACGAGGTTGTCAGGGTATTGAACGGCAGGGGGTCACGAGGAAAGAGGCCTCAAAGATCGTAAAAAAGATCCTTGAGCTATACGAGAAGGACATTCCCAACGCACCTGTCGAAAAGAGCTTCAGGTAGTGCTACGATATCATACGGGTAAAGCCCACCGACGAGTACCTGAAGTTATGGGAAAAAGGAAAGAAGAGACTCGGCGAGCTCGGTCTCGATTTCAAACTATTGTTCGGATAGGATTGAAAAATGTCGTTTCAATTCAACAGAGGGATTAAGGATATTAAACCGTATATCGGTGGCAAACAGAAGCGGGAAGCGCAGGAACTGTACGCGGTCGAGGACCCTGCGAAGCTCAGCTCCAACGAAAACCCCCTCGGCGTCTCTCCAGAAGCCCTTAGGCTCGCGGAGAAAAGCCTTCCAGGGTCGAACGTATATCCCGACGGTGCTAACCTCGACCTGAGGGAAAACATTGCCGGCGAATTCGGGGTCCTGCCCGAGAACGTGTTCGTCGGCAACGGAGCCGATGAAGTGATATATTACGCTGCGATGGTGCTGACGAACGACGGCGACGAGGTGGTCATCCCGGAAATCACGTTTCCAATATACGAGATCGCCTTCAGAATAATGAGGGCTGAAATCGTGAAGTCATCGATGCGCGAGCTGAAGATCGATCTCGATGACATACTGCGGAGGATCACACCGAGGACAAAGGCCGTATGCCTCTGCAATCCCAACAACCCGACGGGCCATGCGATAGAAAGTGACGAGATATACAGTTTCATAGGAAAGGTCCCTCACGGCGTACTCATTCTCATGGACGAGGCGTACTGCGAGTTTGCTTCCCCCGAAAGGTTCCCGGACAGTGTGGCGATGCTGAAAAAGGGACAGAAAAACCTCCTTATTACGAGGACATTTTCCAAGGTCTACGGACTCGCGGGCTTCCGCGTTGGATACGGCATTGGAGATCCCGAGCTGATCAAGCTCATGCACCGCATAAAGCTTCCATTCAATATCAGCCTCGTGTCGCAGAACGCGGCCCTCGGAGCGCTCGAGGACAAGAAGTTTCTCGAAAGGACTCTCGAGAATACGAAGACGGGAAAGGCATTCATCTACAGTGCACTCGACGAGCTCGGACTGCAGTATACTATCTCGTCCACCAACTTCATCTTCATCGATACGGGCCTCGACGGAGACCTCGTCACAGAAAAGCTCATGAGACACGGGGTGATCGTCAGGAGTGCAAAGAACTACGGCACCCCGACACATATCAGGATAACGGTAGGAACGAAGCCGCAGAACGAGAGGCTTGTAGAGGCCCTCAAGGCAATCTTCAAATCATCCGGCTTCAAATAATCTTCGATGACAGGAGAAGGCCGCAGCACCTTCCAGAGCCTATGCGGGGATGACCGAAGGCGTGAGCATCCATTGCACGGCCCATACACCGGATCCATCTTTCGAGAGACAGATTACGCACCCCTTTTCGAACTCCAGGATTTTCTTATGCTCGTCCTGACAAAGGAGTAAGGATGAAAGCCGCTGCAGGTGCGGCAGGTGGCCGACGATCATGATATCGTTTGCGAGCTGGGAGAGACGCTCGACCCAGCCCCATGGAGTCGATGTGGGACCGAGCTCCTTGGCCTCCTCCAGTCCTCTGATCGGGTTCAGTTTTTGCCCCATCACCTGTGCCGTTTCCAATGCTCTCGTCTTATCGCTGTGCAGTATGGAGTGGAGCCGTATATCGATATTCTGCGAGAGGTACGAAGCAATCCTCTCCGCCGTCTTGCGGCCCCTGTCACTGAGGTGCCGGTCGGGGTCTTCCTCTTTCGGTTTTGCCTCGGCATGCTGGACAAGATAAAGATACATACGCTTCCTCTCTTATTGCTCTGGATCAAAACATTCTAACAGAGTTCATGATGTTTTGCAATCTTCATTTTGGACAGCATGCGCTGCATCTCTGCCGAAAAAACCGAAGTCAAAACCAAAATCTCCTTGACTTTATTCCTTGCAGTACAAATTTTTGTTACCACGAAGAGAAGGGAGAGCGGATGACAGAGAAAGACAGCAGATACGAGAGGGCGAAGAGAATCGCCTCAAGCAAGGTTTCTTTTATCAGGCATTTCATCACATATATCGTTGTACTCGCAGTTCTCGCCCTGATTAACAATCTCACCTCCCGGGGATATCAGTGGTGGCTCTGGATTGCACTCTTCTGGGGGATCGGAATCATATTCGACTTTCTGAAGACGTACGTTTTCATGGGCGGAAGAATGAAGTCCCTGGAAGACAGGATGGTAAAACGGGAGATGGAAAGGATGAGCCATGAAGAATAAGACAAGAGGTACAAATGTTCTCGGTGCGGCGTTTGCACTGGTCACCCTCGGGATCGTGATCTTCTCGATCGTGTATCTTACCGGGCACCGGCCCGGTCTTCGCCCCTGCTTTCGCCCTCTCGAAAGATGGGGGGACCGGGATTTTGGTTCATGGAAGCGGACGGAGGAGGAGCGGAGGGTGGATGAGGTTTTCAGCACCCTTCGCGTACAGAATATATCCGGGAGTATAGAGATCAGAGGGTGGGACCGGGATTACTCTCTTGTCCGCTACACCAGGCAGGGTCCATTCGCAGACGAGCTCGAGGTCGTAATCGAACTCCAAAACCAAACGCTTTCCGTGTATCCTGCTCATACCAATGCGATGAGAAAGCCGCCTGCTTCAGTATCATTCGAAATCGCGGTTCCGGAGGATGTACATTCGATTATTGCAGGGAGCGTGAGCGGTTCTATTGAGCTTTTCGGTATGGGACCGGAGGTCGACCAGGAGCTTAAAACCGTGTCCGGAAGGATCGAAACGGACAATGCAGGAGACCTCAGAGCCAGCGCGACAAGCGGCCCGATCAGGTTTCGGTTCTCCGGAAGAGAGCTATACATAAAAACTGTGTCTGGAAGAGTAAGCGGCGACATCCTCGATCTGGCACGAGGGGGGACCTGTGAGCTGGCTTCAGTATCCGGCCCTGTCACGCTGAACGCTTTCAAGGAGCTCGACACCAGAGTGGCGTTTAAATCGACGAGCGGTACTGTGCACTGCGAGTTTCCGATTCAGACGGCCGTCCGGAATAAGAACCTGCTCGAGGGAACGATAGGAGAAGGATCTTCCTCTATCGAAATCACATCCACGAGCGGATCAATAAGCCTCAACCGCCGTTAGACGGTTTGGTGGGTTCAAGAGGTTTCCTGAAAGGCATTTAGAGCCGCTCGGGTAAGCAGAGAGACTTTTCTTCTGCTGCAACCCTTCCGCACGCCCTGCATACGAATTTACCGTCCTTTACGAGCTTCCTGTATTCCGCAAAGTGGTCCTGCACAAAACCGAGGGTTTGCAGATGGCATAGATGTTTCTCGTGTCCCGGGTGAGGCATTCGTGCTTTGTCCACAGCGTACCTCCATCATCCATATTCCCCAATAACATAGATCCGAAAAAATATCTGTTCAACACCCGAACCGTCGTAATATGGTGAATACCGCCGGGGCGGTATAAACGACAGCGGATTTCAACAGCGTCTGATAATAAACATTACGCGGCGTATATACCGGCGTCAATGTGATACGGTCGTTAAATAGGATCAAAAGAAGAGGTGTTCCGCAAGGACCTTGATCCCCACCCCGATGAGCAGCCCTCCGCCGATGACCTCGATCCTGGACTCGAAGAGGTGGCCGAATCGGTCGCCAAGGTATACGCCGAGCAGAGACAGGAGGAAGGTCACCCCCCCGATCACTGCGATCGGTTTGATTATGGAGATATCGAGAAACGCAAAGCTGAACCCTACTGCGAGCGCATCGATGCTCGTTGCCAGAGACAGAAAGAGGAGTACCGAGACTTTCGTGTAGTCGAATTTGTCCTCATCCTCCTTCATCCTGCGCGATTCATAGATCATCTTTCCTCCGATGAAACCGAGTATCCCGAAGATGATCCAGTGGTCCACCGATTTCACGGCTTCACTCACAGCTCTGCCGGCAAGCCATCCCAGAACAGGCATGAATGCCTGGAATCCCCCGAAAAACAGCGCAATCCTAAGCGCGTGTTCTAGCTTAAGCTGTTTAATTGTCGTGCCGCTTGCTATCGAGACCGCGAACGCGTCCATTGCGAGACCGAATGCGACCGCCAGGATTGTAATCATATCAGTTTATCCTCATAGAGCTTGCCGGAGAGAGACTACGCCTCCTCGAGTCTCGGGTTCGAGCGATAGTTCCTGCCCGCCTTGACGCAGTCCTTACCGTTCACCTTCACGATATCTGCGGTGAAATCTATCCTTTTCTTGTAGAAGGACGACCCGACGCCAACCACATCGAAAGGAACACCGAGCTCGACGAAACGGCGAATACGCTCCGGATCGAATCCGCCGGAGATCACGATCTTCACCGCGCCGAAGCCCTCACGATCGAGCGCTTTCCTCACGTTCCGCACCAGCTCAGGGCAGACGCCGTACGAGTCCGGTCCCCTTCCCTTCACGGAGCGGTCAATCATATCGCCCGCGGTATCGATTCTGACCCCCCAGAGCTTCTGCCCGTACCGCCTCGCGGCCTCGAGACTCGTTTTCACGCAGTCATTATCGAAATCAACGAGAGCTATGAGATCCACATGGGAGGGCATCTGCCTCTTGAACGCCTCGCACGCTTCCAGCGTGTCCCCCTCGTAGGCCGCGATGAGAGAATGAGGGATCGTCCCTATACCCTCGGCGCCGAAGAACAGACCGTTCGCATCTGTGGAGACGAGACGTGTTCCGCCGATCATTGCGGCGTATCCGTCCCTGCTCTGCAAAAGGTAATGGTCAAACCTCGCGGAGAAGAACAGCACTTCCCTGTCGCCCGCGGCCTCGCACGCTTCCCTCACCAGGGTTGCGACCGAGGAGCCTCTCGCGATCACCCCGAGGTAGACAGTTTCGAGGTGAGCAAAGGATGAGTAAACCCCCTCTATTGTCATTACGGTCTCGTTCTCAGCCATCCTGTCCCCGTCATAGAGGGCGGTGATCTTGATCTTCTCGGGGTCGAAGGCACAGGACCTGAGAACGGCGACTGTTTCATCGATACCGCAAGCCACCCCCTCTTTCCGGGAGAACACCTGCATTACTACCCGGTTTGTATTCCCCTCCCCGAGCAGTATCTCCCGCGTTCTCATGAAGTACTTATCCGTGTAGAATCCAGCCTTGATCCGATCGGCAGGTATGTCGAAAACCTCTGTGGGCAATCTTTTTCGCATGTTTTTTGGTTATCTCCGTGAAACTTCCGTTTCTGTATGGGTAAGAGTAATTTAGTCCGCCTTAAAAGGGCGAAAACGAAAATATCACAGAAGGTACCGGCTCATAATGTCATTTGCTAGTGGCGAAGCAATCCCTCATTGCTATAGCAAGCCTAAAAAAATCGATGGAGCCGATCTCCCTCAACGACACTAAAGGTTATGCAGCTCATCTTTTGTGAGAGTATGAAAACCGCCTTTCTTGAGCACCTTCTCTACGGTGTTAAAGTCTTCCACTTCGAGTATCATCACGGCCCTCGTTCCCTCCTTGAGTATGAAACCGTACGCATTGGAGACGTTTATCTCTTTGCTGTTGAGAAACTCCGCTATGTTAGCCAGCGCCCCGGGTTTGTCCTCCATGAGCACTCCGACCACCTGCTTCCGCGTTACGGTGAATCCCTTATCTCCCAGCACCTTTTCCGCGCGGTCAGGGTCGGTTGTAATGATATTGATCAGCCCGTACTCCCCCATATCGGATATCGTGATCGCCCGTATGTTGATGTCGTTATCCGCCAGCACCCTCGTGACCTTCGAGAGCCTGCCCGGCCTGTTCTCCACAAAAACCGTTACCTGCGATGCCATCCTCTCCTCCTCCTATAAGTTTTCACGCCTGTCGACCACTCTCACCGCTTTTCCCTCTGAGGGGGGAAGCGAGTTCGGCTCGACCAGAACGACCCTTGGATGTATCAGGATCTCCGTTCTAAGTAGCTCGGTGATTCGCTTCTTTAGGTTCTCCAGCTCCCTTATCTGCCCGTGAAATGTATCCGGCCTCACCTCTATCTTCACGATAAGCGTATCGAGGTAGTCTACCTTGTCGACCTCAATGAGGTAGTTGTTTCCAACCTCCGGGATGTCCATGAGCACCTTCTCCACCTGCATCGGATAGATATTGACACCCTTGATGATGAGCATGTCGTCGCTCCTGCCCTTGATCCGTGATATCCTCCGGTGCATGCGGCCGCACGGGCACGGTTTCCTGTATACAGCCGCTATGTCACCGGTGCGGTAGCGGATGATTGGCATCCCCTCCCGCCGGAGGGATGTAAATACGAGCTCTCCCTCTTCCCCATCCGAAAGTGATTCCCCTGTCCGCGGGTCGATGACCTCGAGGAGGAAAGAGTCCTCCCACACGTGCATTCCGTCCTGGTATGTGCACTCGAACGCGACCCCTGGGCCGTTCATCTCGGAAAGGCCGTACGAGTTGAAGGCCTTGAGGCCGTAGAGCTTCTCGATCTTTTTCCTCGTCCCTTCTGAATACGGCTCCGCACCGAGAAAGGCGATTCTTAAGGAAAGGTCCCGACGCGGGTCCACGCCTTCCTCCTCAAAGACTGTGTGGAGATGAAGAGCGTAGCTCGGAGTGATATGGAGCGATGTGGTGCCGAAGTCGCACATCAGCCTGATCTGCCTCTTCGAGTTCCCGCTCGACGCCGGGATTGTAAGCGCTCCAAGCCGCTCCGCCCCGTAGTGGAGCCCGAGGCCCCCGGTGAACAACCCGTACCCCATCATGTTCTGGAACACGTCCTCTCTTCTCATCCCTGTCATATACATACTTCGGGCGCAGAGCTCGGCCCACCCTTCTATATCGTTCTTTGTGTGGTATACGACGGTCGCCCTTCCCGTAGTCCCGCTCGAGGAGTGGAGCCTCACGAGATCTTCTTTCGGCACGGCTACCATACCCATGGGAAAGCTGTCGCGCAGATCCTGTTTCGTTGTAAAGGGGATCTCACTCATCTTACTAAGGCTCCCTATCCTATCAGGGAGCCTTCCTTTATAGAAGGCCGAATTCCTCGCCCTGCCGATCGTTTTGTTGAGAAGCTCGACCTGGAGCTTCTCCAGCTCGGCTCGCCCTGCAGTCTCAACCTCTCTGTCCCAGTACCTGTCGTCCATACATACCTCTCCATTTTCTACTTTTTCAGGTTGACTATGGTGCACCCAAACCCTCCCTGCTCCGGCCGTGCATAGTCGAACGTTTCCGCGTGCTTATACCTCTTCAGGGTCTCCCATACGCCCTGGCGGAGCGCCCCTGTACCGAGCCCGTGGATGATTGACACGCGGCTCATGTTTCTCAACACCGCGTTGTCGAGGAACTTGATGAGCTCGTGCATCGCCTCGTCATAGCGCATCCCGCGGATGTCGCACTCTATGTTGCCGTTACGCTCCGCGACCTCGTAGCCCCACCCGTGCTTTTGTTTCGGCTCCTCCTTCGCCGTGTAGACCCTGTCTCTCCCCACGGTGAGCCTGAAAATCCCCGCCTGGACAGTGATATCGTCACCGGCGATCTTCGCAACCGTACCGCTCACTTTCTCCCCGGTCTCGTGGTCTACAACCACGGAATCTCCTACCTTGAGTGTTACTTCCCGTTTCAGCGGTTTACCGGCTCCCCTGCCGGGTGTGTCGAACTCCTCCCCGGCCCTTGCCAGTTCCTCCTTTGCCTCGCGGATCGATTCCCTTGACGCCCCCTCCTCCCTGATACGCTTTACAGCCTGCTCTATCCGCTTTCTGTATACTCCGATGATCTCTTCTAGCTCACGTCTATACTCTCCTTTGATCCGCCGTTCCTCCTTTTCCAGCACTTCTATCTTCTCTTCGTACGTGCCGGTAAGCCCTTTCAGCTTCGTTTCCGCCTTTGCGGCCTCCTCCCGCTTTCTCGAGAGGTCAATCTCCATCTCGCTCAGTCTTCTATAGATCCCCTCGTAGGCCTGGTCCCTGTCTGATATGTATTCCTTCGTCCTTTCGAGTATCTGCTTTTTCAGTCCGAGGTGGTCCGCGATATCGATCGCATTGCTCTGGCCCGGGACCCCCATCACGAGTCGGTATGTGGGGGAGCAGGTTTCGGAGTCGAACTCGACCGAAGCGACCTCCACCCCTTCAGTGGCAAGGGCAAAGAGCTTGACGCTGGAGAAGTGGGTTGTGACCACGGTGAGTATCCTCTTTTCGATGAGATAGTCTAGAATCGCCGTTCCGATCGCCCCGCCCTCAACAGGATCGGTCCCGGCGCCGAGCTCGTCGATCAGCACGAGTGAGTGTTCATCTGCCCTGTCGGTGATACGCTTGATGTTCTTGATATGTCCCGAGAAGGTCGAAAGCGACTGCTCGATCGACTGCTCGTCCCCTATATCCGCGTACATGGAATCGAAGAGGAAGGTTCGCATCTCATCTGCCGGTACTGGGAATCCGCTCTGGGCCATCAGTACGAACAGGCCGATGATCTTCAGCGTGACCGTCTTTCCTCCGGTGTTCGGCCCGGTGATCACCACCCCTACGTTCTCCCCCCCGATATCGAAGTCGACAGGGACGGCCTCTCCGGTCAGGAGCGGGTGTCTCCCTCCCCTTATGCTGATCCTCCGGTCGGCTATGACCTGCGGGACGGTACAGCGGTACTCTTCCATGAATCTCTGCTTTGCGAGGAGGATGTCGATATCTGAAAGGGCGTCCTGAACCTCGTTTATCGCATCCGCGTGACTGCCCACCTCCTCCGTAAGATTCACAAGGATCCTGTGTATCTCCTTCTCCTTCTCCTTATAGAAGATCTTGAGCTCGTTGTTCTTCTCCGTAACGCTGAACGGTTCGATGAAGAGCGTCTCCCCGCTCCCGGACTCGGCGTGTACAACACCGGGAATCTTCCCCTTGAAGCTCGCCTTGATGGGGATGACGTAGCGGTCGTCCTTCATCGTGATCGTGCGCTCCTGGATAAACCGCTTCGTCTCCGGCGCGGTAAAGTATTTCTCGAGTATCCGGTCGATCTCCCCTCTGGTCTTCCGTATCATGCCGACGACATCGTACAGCCTCGGGCTCGCCTCGTCCCTGATGCTCCCGTGCTCGTCTATCGCATGCTCGATCGATTCTTTCACCGGATGCGGGATTCGGGTCTTTCCGATAAGCTTTGCCAGGAGCGGGGTATCGTCGAAGTGCGGGAGGAGGTCCTTTTTTACGTTAATGAATGACAGGATGTTCTCCCGTATCTCGACGAACTCCTCGACAGCGAGGTAGCTGCCTTTTATCTGCGCACGGTGGGTAAGCCTTCCAGTGTTATGGATCCTGTGGATGGAGGGGTATATCTTCATTTCCGCGAGTCTGATAAGCTCTGACAGCTCACCGAACTCGCGTTCGAGCTCTCCCGCATTATTCTTAGGTTTCGCTTTTCTGATCAGCCGCTTGGAGCAGTCGGCGATGCAATAGGCCGCAATGATTCCGCAAATCTTGGGAAACTCGACGAGATCTGTGCTGTACATCCCCTTACGCTTCATAGCTCCTACGTAAGAATATTGAAGGGGCAGTGAAAAATCAACATATTTTCAGATCCCAATGCTCGAACTCTTCGCTAACACAGGCTGCAGCGAAACAGGATCTAACGTCTGTTCCTTACTGTTACAGTTTCTTTTGAGAAACGGGCGTTAGTGCGGTTTTCTACCAAATTGCATAGCCACTGTGTTACATGATGAGCCTTTTCGTTTTATTTATGGCGAGAAAACCCATTTCTTAATGCTTGTGAATGTACCAGAGTCAGATGACAATATACATAGCGAAAAAGCGAGCTGCTATTCCTAATATTTATAAAGGGAGACAGCGCTCCGGCTTATCGTTATTCAGGGCACCAGATATCGACTTTTAAGTCAATGGATTTTTTTAAGATTGCGTCGCGAAGGAATCAGGGCCCCAGACAGTATCGAGCGGAGACAGTTCTCGAAGAAGAAATTCCTTACGCTTCATCTTTACCCGAATTGTATTCAGGATACAGCTTCTTCGCACATTCCGGGCAGATTCCATGGGTGAAAGTGGCATCCGAGTGCTTGTTGATGTATTCTTCAAGGTCCTGCCAGTATCCAGAGTCATCCCTAATCTTTTTACAGTTCGAGCAGATAGGCAGAAGTCCGCTAAGAGTTTTGACCTGATCAAGCGTCTCCTGCAGCTCTGTTATGAGGCCTTCTCTCTCGATTTCCATCTGCCTGCGCCTGGTAATTTCGCGAAACACGATGATACGGCCGGCATATTCCATACGAGGAGAGTGCAGTATGGAAACGTAAAGGTCATAAAAACGCTTGCTGTTTTTTTCTCCTTTGTCTGTTTCGAAACGCCCTTCCTTTTTGACCTTTAGGGAACTCTTAACATCTTTCCATTGTGCAAAAACCTGATCTGCGGACTCACCGATGATCTGTTCTGCGGTTTTCCCGAAGATCGTCTCCATAGCGGGGTTGAGGTCCACAATACGTCCTTCGGCATTGATCACGATAACACCGTCTCCCATAATATCCACCAGCTTTTTTCGCGCCACAGGCACAAGATCAAACATCCTGAACCGCAGGATACCGAGAGCGATAATCAGCCCGGACAGAATAAAGGACAAAGGCGTCAGCTCGAAACCTGGAAGTATATCGAATACATACAGTACATTCGCAATGATGGGCAGGGCAGTACCGAAGAGGAGCATTCCTGTTTGCGATTTGTAGAAACTGGGGAAACGGAAGATCGCAAGGCAGAGCATAATGAAACCGGTAAATACCATGATATAGGCATAGCCTATATGGACCCAGAACCAGAAACCGTGCTCGTACACCGCAATATTATTGACTGGATTGATTGTGATATCCATCCACAGCCAGTGATGCAGACCGTTTGTTGCAGCCATTGCAACTGTAAGGGCCGGTATTACGGACAGCAGAGCAATCCAGCGAGGTTTTACGGACCCGTTCTGCTGACTGTAGTTCACCGTAAAAAGGAAGTAAAAAAGGGGGGTGCCGACAGTGCCGAGGTAGGCTATTTGAGACCAGAACAGTTTGAGCGGTACGGTTGTAGCTGCCACCTCAAAGATGGAAGCAAGCGTCCATTCCACCACACACAGCTCCATGAACGCCAGGAACCTGGCAGCGAGCAGAGCCCCTCGGCGGCCGATGATGAAAACAACAGTAATACCTACTACTGCCGCTACCACATGCACCCAGGTATATGGAGAGAACTGGTAGTTTGAGAAAAAGGAAGCCATTTTTTCCCGTCTTTAATAAGATTTATCAATAACATTGAACAGTTCAACTACTACGATGCCGATTTCCTGGATCAATTATAACCTCATTTCCAAACAGACCCTCTTTTTATACGGTTCCTACCAAGATATGTGTGCGAAAGAGCGATACTATCCTTCCTTATTGGGAAGAAATATAATATATCTCTATTGGTACGGGACCCAGGAGGAGACTTAAGTCCCGGTTAATGCTATTCCTCACTCCATGGTCTGTTTTTGAACGACCACTCGACAAATCCCTGCTCACCGCTCTCAGCGCTGAAACTGTAGCGGCCTGCGATTTCGTGAAGGTAGCGTAAAAGCCCCTCTTCGTCCCCGCTCTCCTCGTAGCTTTTTACCATGTCGTTGTCGCTGCTCAGCCACCAGTAGAGGTTTCCGTCCTCCGCCTCGTAGCTGAGGCTACTTTCCTCGACCCACCTTCCGAGATCGTCGTCCCTCACGACGTTGACCTCAGGGTCGCACCCGCAATCATCCTTCTGTCCCTGCTCTTCCTGTGCGAAGACGGCCGCTGATATGAGAAAAAAAAGTGCTGCGACAAGGCTGACGACAATAGGCGTCGGATTCTTCATGCTCCACCTCCGAAGTACACCAATATATGTAATATAGCACATCTTAAAAGGCTACGGTATTTTTCACCTCATCCTTTTACAGGGGTTCCGCTGGGCTTGAGCTTATTATTCCTGTTCAGTATTTTAGGCGGGTTACTTATGAAGGTTTCGATGTGTGGTCAGGCCTGACAACTGGGCCGGGAGGGTTTACCGAAAAAGAGTCCTCGATAGGCCGGTTTATACCCGGAGGTTTGGGGAGAGGACGGGTTGCTACTTGCCTCCTCCGGGGCTTCCCCCTGCGGACGGACCGCCCCCGGCGGATCCTCCTTTTCCTCCGGAAGGAGAGGCCGACTTTCCGGATTCCGTGCCTGTACCTGCCGACGATTTTTCCGAGATCAGGACCTCATCGGCTTTTATCATGAGAAAGCCATAGATATCGTTATCCGCAAGCCCTTTCTCTCTTCCTTCGCGGACAAAAGAGGGGTATCCGCTCATCTGCCGGATCGACGTCCCGTTTCTGATGGACCGTTCCATGATGGCGCTCACCCTTGCAGGCCTTAAACCGAGACTGGACAGTTCCATTGATATCTTCAGAATATTGAAGAACGCTCTGCTTGAGAGGTTCTTCTCGCCGGCCGCCTTGCTGAGGGCTTTGACGTTCTCCTCGGCATATCCCATGTTCATCGTGTAGAAGAGTGCGCTCAGAAGAAGCTCGTGATCGCTTCCCCCTCCCCCTCTCTTGCCTGTATGCTTTTCTGAGATCTCACTTGCGAAACGAAACTTCGACCGCAGCGGACCGACCGAGCGCAGCATCTCCTCTTTTCCGACTCCCTTAACGAATCCTTCGATCAGGGTGTTGAACAGGAGCGCTTCAGGGATACCAACTGAAAAGAGGTCTGAGGCGACCCGTATGTATTTCGCTACTTCGCCCGGGTCCCTTTCTGAGCGGGCCGCTTCACGTACAAACGCCTCCACTGCCTCAGAAGGCATGCCCGCATCCACCGCTTCGGATATAGCGATCTTCAGCTCCTCGGTTCCCCCTCTGTCACCGTAGATATCATCGACCGCGGATGCCACGGAAGCCGCCTCACGGTCCGAACCGGCTGATACCGCGAGAGGAATCCCGAGGATTATGAACAGTAGGAGGATGGCTTTCATAATCTTCATGAGCTTCCTCCTCTCTGCTTTCCGTCTGCGAGCACCATAAGGGAGCTCTCGTTTCCGAAGCTGTCTTGTACTTTGAGCCCCGAGAGGGGGTCAGAGACGATATATGTTTCGTTCACGAGAAACCCGTACTTGTAGAGGCCCTCTTCGAGCGTTATTTCCGCAGACCACAGTTTCGAGTCTCCCGCCCTTTCCAGCACGATCTCGTTGCTTCGCCAGCTGTTAAAATCCCCGACAAGGTGCACGCTTCTGGCGTTTTCATCTTCGTATATGAA
>DATKZJ010000011.1:0-5619 GCA_035527995.1 Spirochaetota bacterium
CTTTTGCATATCCGGTGCCTCTTGACCATATTGTCCTGGATTGAGGGTCTTCTGAGGTCGAGGTAGCGGTACTGCATTCTGATTTCTTCTGATACAGGCTCCGTTACTGTTGCGCCCTCACACTGTTCGGCTGCCTTTTCGGAGACAGCGAAAGGGAGAGTTGGAGATTTTCCGTATATTTCCAGCTCATCCGCTACTATCTCTATGTCGCCTGTCAGGAGGACGGGATTCTTGGTATCATTCTCCCTCTCTATCACGTGGCCCGCGACACCGATGCAGAACTCGGTTTTCAGCTTTCCGGCGAGATCGATCACATCCGCTGAAGACTTCGCAGGGTTAAATACAACCTGTACTATGCCTGACCTGTCACGCAGATGAATAAAAAGTATATCTCCGTGGTCTCTCAGGGAATCCACCCATCCCATTATATTTACATCTTTCCCTATGTCGGATGGCCTGAATTCACCGCAGAACGTTCTTTTATTAAAATTTGGCAAAAATCACTCCTGGTTTGATTATTTTTTTTAAGAATAATTATATCCATAAAATCGATACAGTTCAATCTTCTTCGACACCTTCTGAATTATTATCAACGGTAAAGGAGGAGATCCTGCCTGTCCTGTCAATGTAATAATTTATAGGTCATAATTCGAGATTTATAACTGTTTATAATCTTTAGAATTAAAAGTTGCTATAATCGCTTTTATATTTTTCCGCTTTGGCAAAAAAACCGGTATAGGCTCTCATGCCCCGGACCGGCCGCGATAAAGCGTAAAGCCCCTTTTCACAAAATACGTGCAGGGACCCTTTGTATTCCGGGATGGAAGCGCCATACTGTCCGTGCTCCTGCTGCAGAACTCGGGATAAAACGCGGTTTTATTATCAAACGCCCTGGTTCTACTACAGTGGAATGTGTTTCCCGTTTTGAATAAGAGATGGCGTTGTTTCAATATCCGGATTGCGACGTACGGGAGATGATTTCATCCTGGAGGTCCTTCCCGATATCGCAGAAGTAGTCGCTGTATCCTGCGACGCGCACTATGAGGTCCCTGTACTCTTCCGGCTGTTTCTGGGCCCTCTTCAGCGTTTCCGCGTCTATGACGTTGAACTGCAGGTGGTGAGCGTCGTAGCGGAAATACGTCCGTACCAGTCCTGCGAGCTTACCGATACCCTCTTCACCTTCAAGAACGCTCGGCATGAACTTCATGTTCAGAAGGGTACCGCAGGTGCGGACATGGTCCATCTTCCCGCATGACATTATCACAGCTGTCGGACCGTTGCGGTCAGCCCCCTGCACAGGGGAGATCCCTTCGGAAAGAGGTGCTCCTTTTCTGCGGCCGTCCGGAGTGGCGGCCGTGACACTGCCGAAGTATATATGGCATGTTGTGGGAAGCATGTCTATGTGATACTCGCCCCCCTTCGTGTTGGGTCTGCCGTCTATCTCGTCGTAAAGCGCGTCGAATACGAGCCTCATGATTTCGTCGGCGTAGTCTTCATCGTTTCCGTAGCGCGGCGTTCGGTTGGCGAGCAGGAGCCTGAGGCGCTCGTTTTTTTGGAAGTTTCCGCCGAGAGCCCCGATAAGGTCCTCCATAATAACGTCCTGTTCGTCGAAGACGTGCCTTTTGATTGCAGAGAGACTGTCCGTGATCGTGCCTATTCCCACGCACTGGATATATGATGTGTTGTACCTCGGGCCGCCGTCGTTGTAATCTTTTCCCTTCGCTATGCAGTCGTCGATGAAAACAGAAAGGAATACAGCAGGCATATATGCGGCGTACATCCGCTCGATGTACTGATTCCCTCTTATTTTGATATCGACGAAGTGGCGGAGCTGGCGCTTGAACGCAAGAAAGAGGTCGGAAAAGGAGAGAAAGCTCCTCGGGTCGCCGGTTTCAATTCCGATCTTTTTCCCTGTCATCGGGTCTATACCATTGTTCAGCGTCACCTCGAGTATCTTGGGGGTGTTGAGATATCCGGTGAGGATGTACGCCTCTTTGCCGAACGCTCCCGTCTCGACACAGCCGCTTGTCCCCCCCTCCCTGGCGTCAGCTACAGATTTACCGGTTCTGATGAGCTGCGCGACCACTGTGTCGGCGTTGAATATCGAAGGGTACCCATAGCCCTTTCGTACAACCTTCAGCGCCGCTACCAGGAATCGATCCGGATTCTTCCGGCTGAGCTGGATATTCCCCTGCGGCTGGAGCAGATGTATCTCGTCCATCACCTCGAGCATGAGGTAGGAAATTTCGTTTGCCGCGTCGCTCCCGTCCGGGAGCAGGCCTCCGAGGTTGATGTTGGTGAAGTCGTTGTAGGTGCCGCTCTCCTCAGCGGTCACCCCGACCTTGGGAGGTGCCGGGTGGTTGTTGAACTTGATCCAGAAACATTCCAAGAGTTCTTTGGCCTCCTCCCTGGTGAGATCGCCGTTGTCTATATCTTTTCTGTAGAAGGGATAGAAGTAGCGATCGAGGTGCCCGGGATTCATTGCATCCCATCCATTCAGCTCGGTAATCGTCCCGAGGTGTATGAACCAGTACATCTGGAGGGCCTCCCGGAAACAGCGGGGCGGGTGCTCCGGCACTCGCCTGCATATGGAGGCAATTACAGAAAGCTCATCTCTTCGCTTTGGATCGGGCTCTTCTTGTGACATTCGGTCTGCGATATCCGCATGGCGGTGTGCGAAAATAACGGCGGCGTCGCAGGCAATGCTCATCCCGTTGAGCTGGTGGAGCTTCGAGGAGGAGGCCGGGTCGTTTGCCAAATCAAGAGACTCAATACTATTCTCTATATCGGCTTTGAAACCTGAGAGGCCCTTATCGTAGAACTTGCCGTCCAGGGTGGTGTGCCCAGGAGCCCGCTGCTCCATGAACTCCGTGAAGATACCGGCATTGTAGGCCTCTTTCCATTGTTCGGGGAGCTCGGAGAAGATCCTGTCGCGCATCGTGCGTCCGCGCCAGTAAGGGATAATCTCTTCTTCATATAGACTGATGTCCTCTTCAGATACGCTGTAGCTCGTCTTCGGGCGTGAATCGAGGACCCGGAGATCTTCGAGGCTGTGACAGGTAAGCTCGGGGTAGGTCGGGACGGCCTTCGGAAACGGCCCCCTCTCACCGACGATGAGTTCATCCTGGCCTATATATATCGTCTTGTGCTCGCAGAGGTGTTTGAACAGGAGGGCCCTGAGGATTGGAGCCGGATACTTCCCGCTGTTTTCCCGGTAGAATTCGGTGGTAAGGCGGGCCCTCTCGGTAGAGAGAATGACCGATCTCTCGTAGCTCTCCAGGCGCAGCCGCGCCACGCGCTCTGTCATGGTTCAGCCCCCACTGAAAACCCCACTGAAAAGTTCCCCTCTGCCACGGACTCTGTTTCTACGGGCGATAAAAAGAGAAAAGGCAGCACCTGTCGAAATAGGTGTGCACGATCGAACTTTTTAAGGTTCTTTCCTATATTGTTGTTGCGAATGTTCGCAAAGTCAATCCATTTCTTAAAGCTATCCGCCCGGGTTTCGGAATCCGTAGAAACCGGCCCACTGACTTAAAGCTATTCATAATCCGGGTGCGGGGCAATATGTATGACTTTTTTTCTTTTCAAACGGAAAGAAAGCTGTATAATATGTGAACTGTATTATCAAAAGGGAAACAGGGAGGCAGTATGGCTGACTTGACCACTATCTACCTGGGCATGGAACTCCGGAATCCTGTTATTGCCGGAAGCTCGGGACTGACGAACGACGTGGAGAACCTGAAGGAGCTAGAAAAGTACGGTGCAGGGGCCGTTGTGCTCAAATCCATCTTTGAAGAGCAGATCCTCATGGAGACCCAAGAGGAGGTTCGGGCCTCCGATTTGGGGATCCATCCCGAGGCTGCCGGGTATCTGACTACCATGACAAAAGAGCACAGCGTCTACCGGTACCTCGATCTCATCGAGAAGGCGAAAAAGGCGGTCTCCATACCTGTCATAGCGAGCGTAAACTGTCTCACCGACGGAGAGTGGACGACCTTTGCAAAGCGGATACAGGAGGCCGGCGCAGACGCCCTCGAGCTCAATATCCTGATCACCGATTACAAGGAAAACGATTCGAGAACAATAGAGAAAAACTACTTCAAGATCGTCGACAAGGTGATGGGGATAGTGGACATTCCCATCGCGCTGAAAGTATCGACCCTCTTTTCCAATATTCCACAGATGTTGACGGCCTTAAGCAGAACCGGCGCGGCCGGGCTCGTGCTCTTCAACCGGTACTGGAGTCCGGATATAGACCTCGATGAGATGACGATCACCTCCGGGAGCGTGTACAGCTCGCCCGACGAGATTACCGTCCCGATACGCTGGATCGGCCTTCTTTCAGAGCTCATCGAGTGCGACATCTCGGGTACTACCGGAGTCCATGATGGAAACGGGGTCGTAAAGCTCGTGGTCGCAGGAGCCACAACTGTCCAGGTCTGCTCCGCACTCTACGTCAACGGGCTTGAATACATTGGGACGATAGTAAACCAGGTTGACAACTGGCTGTCAGCCCACGGCTACAAGTCCCTGGAAGAGATACGGGGGCTGCTCGGATCGAAGAGCCCTGCCGAGCGCAAGGTTTTCGGCCGGGCACAGTTCATGAAATACTACACGCTAAAACAGTAGCTTCGGCTTTCCGGTACTACAGCTGCTATAATGATAGGAAGAGGGCCTCTCCCCAGCAGGGGATAGGCCCTCTTTTACTATCCGGTTTGACAGCCCTACGGCTGATGTCGAGAGTTGGGATGCCCCAAAAGGACGGAAACTTCAGTTTGTATCGGGGCCTTTACAAGTGTCGATCAGTTTTCGGTGATACGGAGACCCGGGGATAATTCGTTCGGTAATTTTTATATATGGGCATACAGTTCAGACGCTAATGAACTTTCCAGGTTCAAGAACTTGTAAAGCATCCCGCGAGTTATTCACAAGACTATCATTACTCGCACGCGATTCTCTGCCCGTAAATAACAGTAAGTAGTACGGTATGACGGTTAACCGTACAATCGAATTTCTTAACCGGTTTCGGATAGCCCCTTGTTTTCGACAGGTATCTGTATACTTCACAGGGTGTTTCTGAAAGGGCGGGGTCCTCGTGGTGTCGGCCAAAAGCGCCCGGATTCAATTCGGGCGGTAGAAAAGCCCTGTGATAGAAGCGGAGGAGGAACGAGCCGGTCGCGATACACACCGAACGGCACACGGCCGTCATCCTAGACGATGTGACAGCGGCGGGAGATCTGACGTACGAACGCTGGAGAGCTTCCCCGGGATCCTCCGACATCCACTGGGCGGAAAACAGGTCCCCTATAGACATGCGCCGGGGGGTATAGGGATATACAGCATGAAAGAGGCTTGTGAGCTTACAGTCCTGTCATCCGCAGCCCTATCTCCTCCTCCTTTTCGACAAAAGGCTGCTCGAAGATCGTGAGTTTCCCCTGAAAGATAACGCCGATCCGGTCTGAGAGCGCGAAAACCTCCCCGAGATCTCCAGACACGAGAAGGATACCCGCGTTCTTCCTCTGCTCGAGGAGAAACCTCCACACATACTCGATGGAGCCGACGTCCAGGCCGTGGGTAGGCTGCTCCGCGATGAGGAGCTTTGTGTTCCGCGAAAGCTCC
>DATKZJ010000012.1:0-17292 GCA_035527995.1 Spirochaetota bacterium
CGCCGACTGCGATGACGTCGTATAGAGGAGAAAAGCCCTCCTCTGTCCTGATACTGTCGACAGCCGTGAACGGGCCTTCGAATCGATCCCAGTTTTTTGTACTGAAAACGACGATCCTGGAGGAGTCTCTTCCGGATACAACGGTGAAGAGGAGAGCCTCGCCCGAGGCCATAACCGCCTTTGTATCGGAAAATCGGGTTTCTTCGGTGCTTTCGGCGATGGTAACAGGATAATCCCAGAAGTACGCGGTACAGAGGGGGGTTCCCGCCGTAAAAAACAATATCACGCCGAAAATAAGTCTTTTCATCACTGCTGTCCCATCGTTTTTAAATAGTAGCAATTATTTTAATTGATATCTATTTCATCAAGATAGTGTATATATGTAATCCTTTGTTATATAATTAGTTAAAACATTCATTGTTTTTTCATATAGCAAAAACTATTTGTTTTAGATTTCAAGTCGATAATAGTCATTTTTCGATTTAATATATTGTTATAAAATAAATTACACGGTTTCAAAAATCAAACGTTGGGACAGCAGTTTATTCTCATATATTTTCTCTTCCGGCCTCGAATCCGAGCCGCTGTTTCGCCCGCTCTATATTGAGCTTCGCGCTTTCGTGTTCGGGATCTATGGTCAGGACCTCCTCCCACTCTGTGATCGCCTCAGCGTAGAGCCCCTCCATGAAGAGGTGTATGCCGTCAAGATAGTGCCTCTTTATCCTGATGCGGAGATCTTCACCATATCCCCCCGATGCCTCGTCCTCCTGTGACTCCACCCTCTCGAGATTACGAAGCTGTGTCTCGGCACGTGCGAGAAACACCCTGGCTTCCACAAACTCCGGATCGAGCTCTACGGCTTGCTGCCAGGTCTTAACCGACTCCTCCAGTTTTTCGCTCCTGTAGAGACCGAGCCCGTAGATGTAGAGCTCCCGTGCACGCTCCTGATCCTGTTTTGTGACGACCGGCTTCTTTTCCTCCTGCTTTCTCGTGAGCTGGGCAAGCTTTATTTTGGCCTTTTCGAATCCGGGGTCTACCTCGAGAATGAGCTTCAGTTTTACTGAAGCCTCCCGGTCCGATCCCCCCTCTATCAGCTGTTCGGCCCCGGAGTACATGCTCTCCAGTATATCCCGCACGAGAGAGGGGTCGGTCTTGCTCAGCGACCTCGCAAGCTTGAGCCTGGCACGCTCTTCGAACGGGAATATAAGCAGTATCTGCTCGAAATGCTTCACCGCATCCGTGTAATCGCCGTTGTTGTACGCTTGTGTGCCGAGACGATTGAGGTTTTCAACGAGACTGTAAAAGGGGGATGTATCCGAAACCGAGGTCTCCTCCTGCCGCTTCAGGGCGATGATATCGCGTACTATGTACTCCCTTATCTGAGAGTTTTCAGAATCGAGCTTCAGACCCTCGTTGAGCACAGAGAGAGAGCGCTTGAAATCGCTCAGATTGTAGTACTTTATCCCTTCGCGGAGAAACAGCGCCACCTGCTCTGTTCTTTTCTTCTGCTCCTCTCTCTCCCCCTCCGATACTCTCTTCCCTATCTCGTCTATGTATCTTCTCGACTCGATTGCCCTGTAGTCCATGGCGATAGCATTCTCAAACTGATCGATCGCCTCCTCATACCTTTGTTCTCTATAAAGTCTCGTTCCGCTTTCGAAATAGCTTTCGGCGAGTTCCAGAAGCCTCTGTTTCTCCCGCACCTTGAAATCTATCTTGGAGATGTACATCATGGCCTCCCCGTCACCCGGTACGGTCCCGAGGAGCTGCTCCCACCCCGTTCTTGAACCTGCGTACTCCCCTTCATCGAACAGCCGCTTGGATTTTTCCCGCAGTATCGCTATACTCTTTTGCCTCTCCTCCTCTCTTTTCTTCCGCTCGAGCAGAAGGTCCTCTATGCGTTCGATATAGGCTCTGGCATCCTCCGCTCGAAAACCCATTACTACCGCACTCTCAAACCGCCCTCTCGACTCTTCGTATTCTCCCAGGGAGTAGAGACTTATCCCCTGCTGAAATGTGCTCTCCGCGAGCTGTAGAAATTTCCTCTGCTCCTCAAGCTCGGCGTCAATCTTAGTGAGGTATACTGCCGCCTCCCCGTCACCCGGGACCAAACCGATGAGTCGCTCCCACTTTTCTTTTGACTCTTCGTACGCCTCCTGTTCGAAAAGCGCCCGCGCTTGCTCTCTCGTTGCTTCAACCTCCTCCTCGAACTCCTCCCGCAGGATCCTCTCCCGCAGGACTGCAATCCGCCCGATCCTCCCCGGGTCGAGGTACTCGCTCCCGCTTCCTTCAATCCGCTCTCTGTACGTTTCCCGCTTCTGCTCTTCAGCCCTCTGCAAACCCTCCTCCGCGAGAGAGAGGAGGTGCTCGTCATCAGCGCCTATCTCATTTTTGACTTTCATAAAGATCCGGGAGGCCTCGTCCGGCTTCGATTTTTCGAGGAGACGAAACCCTTCGTAGAGCAGTTTATCTATCCCCTTGAGCTTGGCAAGTGACATCTCTATTAATCTAGTTACCTCTTCGTCCCAGGGATCTATCGCGCCTGCTTTTGTGAACTTTTCCAGGGCTTTTGTGTAGTCCCCGGCATCATAGAGCTTCTTTCCCTCCTCTATGTACAGGGCGAGCTGCTCCATCGTCACATTGTCTGTCGAGCTCGCGTAAATACCGGCAGCAGCAAGGATAATGACGGCACCCAGGGTAACGGTTTTAATGATCTGTAGCATATGGTTCATGATATCGCAAACAATATTGCCAAAAAAGTTACAACGGTTAACAAGAATATAGTATCTTATGCACACTTACAAAGTCAATTTTTATAATCAGGATGGCCCTGAGATGAAATACAAGATGTTTGCGTGCGATCTCGATGGCACTCTCCTGAATGACGGCGGGCAGATAAGCAAGAGTAATCTGGAGCACATAAAGCGGGCCAGACAAAGCGGGGTGCCTGTAGTCATTACCACAGGAAGGAGCTACGCAAAGGCGAAGCAGTACATTGGCGAGATCGATACAGGAGATCCGGCCGTGGTATTCACCGGCGCAGTTATATACCATGACGACAAAATCCTCAGGGCCGCAACCCTTAAAAACGAACTGATACATGACGTCCTCAAGCTCCTGAAGGACATGGACTACTCTCCCATTGTGTATCCCGCAGACAACAACAAATACTACGAGAGCTTCGGCAGCTGCCGTGAAGAATATATCAGCTTTTCAAAGGGCTTCGACGGAAAGCTCATCAAGGTGGACGATATCATGAAGCGGTCCTGGGAAGACGTCATTCGCATCTCGGTCATCGGCAGCGAGTACGACATGCAGCTCCTCCATCGGGTGACAAAGCAGAGGTTCGGCAGCAGCATCACCTCAGTCGACACATACTTCCCTGCGGCCGGGGTCTCCATATTCGAGGTACTGGACAGCTCGAGCTCAAAATCCAAGGCCCTGGACTTTCTCTGCCGCAGGTTCGATATCAACCAGGAGGAGGTCGTTGCCTGCGGAGACAACAACAATGACATCGACATGATACGTTGGGCCGGACTCGGTATCTGCATGAAGAACGGCATGAGAGGCGTGGTGAGGATCGCTGACTATGTGACACGTCGGGACAACAATGAGGACGGCGTTGCAGAGGTAATAGAGAAGTTTATCCTTTAGCGGCTAGCGCTTTTTTCACCGCAAAATTTATTTTTTACATAAGATTATAAAATTCTGGTAAATAATCATTTAAACCCCTTGTTATGCAATCTGATTGCTGGCAATCTGATTGCAGCAATCTATGAGAAAACCGCACTAAACTTTCAAAGCAGGGTCACATGTCTGTCGTGATTTTTGAGAAATCAGGGTTTAATACCCGTTCCTTACTATTTACGGTTGCATGTGAGAGTCCGCCATAAAAGATCTGTAGGCTCCCTCGAGCACTCCGAGCCTCCGCTGGGCGTGCTCTACGAGAGGGCTCTGCGGATACGACCGCAGGAAGTATTCGAATTCATCGAGCGAGCGCTCCAGAAGCTCTCGGGCCTCCTCCCTGTCAAATCCATCCTCAACGAAACATCGGCTCATGAACCGGTCGGCGCTGTCCAGCGCCCGCTGGAAGATGCTGAGAGCCTGCGCCCTTCTCTCGACTCCCATTGGAAACAGCATCCGGGCGTCTTCGATGAACAGCCTCAGGAAAGCTGACACCTTCCTGCTCTTTCTCCTGTACATCTTCGACTTGCACATCCCCTCAACCTTCCTGCTCTTACTGACAAGGAGGTCGTATCGAACGAGATACTCCGAGAAGAACCCCTCCCCTGACGAGCGTTCCCTGTAGTGAGGGATGTGGAGGTTGTTCCTGTAGTAGAAGGATATGAGGACCCCCGTGTATTTTGTAATAGTATCGTAGTACTGTCGGTCATCGAGCTCATGTTTTCGCTCCAGAGCGACCCGATCCAAGAACCTGTCGTATGCCTCGGCTTCCCTCCTCCGCCGCTCCTGTTCCCTGCTCCTTCGCTCCTCCTCCTGCTGTCTCTCTCGCTCCCAACGCCGTATCATGTCCTCGTACGGGTACCGGACTCTCTGTTTTCTTTCGTACTCTTCGACCTTAATGCCGCGCTCGAGATGCCACTTTATCGTCTGATACGCCTCGTTTACCTTCATCATCATCGACGTCGAAAGGTGCTGGTCATGGGGGTTTGAATCGGGATGGTATTCCTTTGCCAGTTTTCTGTATGCATTTCGTACGATGACGAGCTGTGAGTTTACCGGAATTCCGAGGGTCCTGTATGCCTCTCGAAGTTTGTCCACTGGCACCTCTATATCAGATCATGGTCCCTGCCGAAGCTAACAGTATTTCTCACATTGAAATGGAAACCGCCTTTGCATGTGGTTCATGCTTTGCATGAACGAGCAGGTCTCCGTAGTAAAAGAAGAGCTGTCCGCTCAGCCTGTCACCGGAACCCCTCTTTAAAAAATCGTTGATTATGCGCCCGATTTTTCCCTTATGAGCATCCGGCCTCCTGAGGTTCATCCTGAGCTCCGAGACCCCCTTGGAACTGTATTGCAGGATGAGGACGGTTCCGTCCTCATCGACAGAGGCGACCAGTCCGACATGAGAGATGCGGTACCGCCGTTTGTCCGTCGTACCCTTGAAAAAGACGAGGTCCGCCTTCTTCGGTCTTCTGCTGCTGTATATGAGATTCCTTTTCTGGAGAGTCCAGAAGAGGGACTGAGCAACAGAACTATCACCCGACTGCGGCTCCAAGGAGAGTCTGTACCCGAGGGTACGGTAAACACCCACGATATATCCGGAGCAGTCACTCCTGAACCCGCTTCCGAGCGTCTCGAGATCCTTCTTCCCGAGGAGGCTCTCCGCGTACTCGACGATTCGGTCTCTCTCCTCCGCGTCATCGGTAAAAGTTACAGGCTGCCTGGGAACCGTTGCACACGCGCTTACGAGGAAAAGCAGCATGCTGAGGGGAAGAAAAAGACTCGATGTCTTTCGAAGATTATTCATACAGAAGAATATATTCTAAAAACAAATAAATACAAAGAGCGTTATTGAAGCCGCGGCTGCTGACATGCGGCTGCTTGACTAACACCTATTTCTCACAAATCAAAATAAATAGTAAGAAATGGGTGTTTAATCCCCATTCCTTATGTGAAATCGTAATAGGAAGGAATGGGGCTTTTAGCGGTTTTCTCACTGCAAATTCTATTTTTGCATGAGATTATAAAATATTACAGATTAATCTTTCAGTCCTGCTGTTATCCAGTTTGTGAGAAAACCGCACTAGGGGTATGTACCCCGGACTTCATACCCCGCTTCTGTAAGAACTCCAGCTGCGGTTTCCGCTTCATCTTTCTTGGAAAACCCGAGCCTCAGGACCCCTCCCTCCCCCTCCCTCACGGTCACGATCTCGATGTCCTTTATGTTGATACTGTGGTAGAAGATGAGGTTGGTGATCTTTGCGAGCTCTCCCGGCCTGTCCTCCACCGAAACCCTCAGGTCACAAAGCGGAGCAAGGAATCCCTTTGTGTACTTCGGTATACGCTTCCTCTCATCGTTCGCCATCTCGAACTCCTTCTCGAGGTAGTCCTCGTTATCGAGCTGTTCGACAAGGCTTTCCAGCATGTCCTTGTACCTGCCGAGAGCCCTCCGTATCTCACCGGAATTCGTGGACAGGATGTCCCGCCATACAGTATAGCTCGACGATGCGATCCTCGTCATGTCCCTGAAACCGCCCGCCGCGAGGTTTCTGCAGAGATCGGAGTTCTCGTTCGCGAGATGATTAGTAAGGAGCACGGCGAGAAGCTGGGGAAGGTGGCTGACGCTCGCCGCGATCCTGTCGTGCAGATCGGGGGTAAGGATCATGACCTTCGCCCCTATGAGAGAGAGTAGGTCGGAGAGTATGCCGATCGCCCTCTTCGGCGTCCCGGACAGTGGGGTGAGGACCCACACCGCATCATAGAAGAGGTATGGGGTCATGTTCTCGACCCCCCTTCTCTCACTCCCTGCCATCGGGTGCCCGCCGATGAAGTACCGCCCCTTTCCTGCGAGCTCCTCCGCCCTTCTGCAGACATGGGTCTTTGTGCTCCCCACGTCGCTCACCACCGTGTTCTTTTCGGCGCTCTGGAACACCTGCTGGAGCCGCTTCTCAGTATCGAGAAGAGGTGTACAGACGAAAACCACGCCGCTTCCCGAGACTGCCTGTTCAATCCCGCTGTACGTGTGGCCCTCATCGATGATTCCCATCTCAAGAGCCTTTCGAACTGTCCTCTCGCTGCTTACTCCCCGCACCGTGACACCCTGTTTTTTCAGCGCGTGCGAGAGAGAGCCGCCAATCAGCCCGAGACCAACCACCGTGACGACCGCCGTCTGCCTTTTCATGGACCGCCTCCTTCTCCGATCCTCCGTTTCACCGCACGGGCGATATCCGCCAGCTCCTCCATCATCTCTCTAAACTGATCCGGATAGAGTGACTGCGCGCCGTCCGACTTGGCGTGATCTGGATCGTTGTGCACTTCCACGATGATGCCGTCCGCCCCCGCAGCGACGCTCGCGAGGGCCATTGGGATCACCTTGTTCCTGAGACCCGTACCGTGCGACGGGTCGGTGAAAACTGGAAGGTGGCTGAGCTTCTTCACCACCGGAACTGCGGAGATGTCGAGCGTGTTCCTCGTGTAGTTTTCAAACGTTCTGATCCCCCGCTCGCAGAGGATCACCTCCCGGTTCCCGCCCGAGAGGATATATTCGCTCGCCATGAGCCACTCCCGTATCGTCGACGACATTCCCCTCTTCAGGAACACGGGCTTTCGTATCTTGCCAAGCTCTTTCAGCAGCATAAAGTTCTGCATGTTCCGTGCGCCGACCTGGAGGATGTCCGCGTACCGGGTCACCATCGGGATCTGCCCTATATCGGTGACCTCCGTAACCACGAGGAGCCCGTGCGTATCGGCCGCCTCCCTGAGATAGCGCAACCCCTCCTCCCCGAGTCCCTGGAATGAGTAGGGAGATGAGCGCGGTTTGAATGCGCCTCCCCTGAGGACCTTGGCCCCCGATTCCTTCACCGCAGCAGCTATCGTGTCGATCTGGTCTCTCGACTCCACCGCGCACGGTCCCGCCGCAACGATCACCTCCTCTCCTCCGATCACGACATCCCCTGAACGGATCATAGTGTCCTCGTGCTGGAACATCCTCGAGGCGAGCTTGTAAGGCTCCGATATACGTACAACCTCGTGGACGCCGTCCAGGACCTCGAGCTGGCGCATATCTATACCGGTCTTGTCTCCGACCGCCCCGAGGATCGTGTGGGTAACCCCGTCGGATCTGTGAATCTCGAACCCGAGCTCCTTGAGATGTCCCATCACGTTCACTATCTTTTCTTCGCTGCAACCTGGCTCCATGACAACGATCATGGCTTCCTCCTTATTTCAATGGGGCTTCACAGTGACTGTTAAAAAAGCTCTTTTTTTTTAAGATACTGTTGCGATCGCTCTTTCTTCGTCTTTAGCAACATCTTCCTCAATGAGAGAAATAAAAAAGGCTGCAGTACTCTGCAGCCCTGAATCCGCGGGAGTCCTGCGTCAATAGAGAAATTTCAGATAGTAGTAATACGAATAGACCTTCACCTTGACTTTTTGCGCGTTCATACCGTCATTCACCTTCAGTAATTCGATACAATCAACCTACCATCCCTCATGAAAACCGTCAACCTCATTCGAAAGAGAAACAAGAGAGAGATCGACGGCCCCTACTTTTTTCACCCTCCGACGCTGCTCCGATTAAATATCGATTCGAGTATCGCATATCGGAGTAGCGGTGTCAAGTAACATCGAGCTTTGAGTATCTGGAGGATATCTCCTTCAGTGCGGTGTTGATGAAACCGAAGCAGAAAGAAATTCCGGGGAATACGAACAGGGTGAGACACGATCCGGCTAAGAGGAGGATGAGCACTCCGAGGGCCTTCAGGGTATAGAGGAAGTTGTCAAAGCTCACGAAAAGCGACTTTTTCATCACCTTCCAGATCGATTCCTCCTGGCTCAGAACGAGCAGGGGGTAGACCCAGAACAGCACGAGAAGAAAAAAGAGGAACATCCAGGCGTTGATAGCCGCGATGAAGACAGAAATATCGCTCGCTACGATGAAGATATAGAAGTAGACGTTCGCGATTACGGCACCGATGACCACGCAGAAGAAGAGAGAGACCGAGAGCGACCTCGCAAAATGCCTTCTGATGGCATGAAAGAGGTAGCCGAAGCGCTTCGGTTCATGGAAGACAATCCTCTGGGTGAAGTCGTTTATCCCTCCGAAAGATCCCGAAACAACGATCCAGCTGAGAAGCAGGAGCACTGCGTAGATGATGAGCCATTCGGAGGCAACTTTTGCTTTTGAGCTGTAGAAGATGATCTCGATCGCCCCCTCTTTCACACTCTCGATCTTCAGAGAAGCGATCAGTGCCCCTTCGGGGTCTCGTATCGTGAGCGAATTGCTGGAGAGAGGCAGCTCGCTGAAGCCGAGCGCCCTCTGCTCGAGAAGATCGTAGTTTCCAAGAAAGATAGCTTTTCGGACCTTTCTGAAAACCTCTCTGTCAAACACGTACACGGCCTCCCGGACGCTTCCTCGTGTGCCGCCGCCCGCCTCTGAGATAACGACAATCGCAAGCCTATCGTATCGAGGAGACGTTTCCAGGACGGAAACGTTCAAAGTATCGAAAAACCCTAGGACAACAGGTACTATCTTCATGAGGGTGAATAAAAAGAGCAGGGTAGGGACAAGCAAAACGAGGTTTATCGGCAGAAGGCTCTTTACATTGCTCTGTGCAATAAGGCGGAACTTAATTCGGGTTGATCTCGTCATACTACGGCTTTTTGATTAAGGATAGTAATAATATATTTCAAATTTTGATAAAGACGATAATCCTTTTTTCAAGGGTTGAAAGTGGATTATATTATATATCTTCTGGCATGAGAAAAGGGGCGGATAATGATCCGAGTCGCTGTTGCAGATCACGGCACTGTCGATGTCCCGATAGGGACTACTCTTTTAGAGATGAAACGGCGGGTTGGGATTTCGGAGGAGCCTCTCGTTCCGGTAGTCGGCGCTCTGTACAACAACCGCATAATGGGCCTCGAGTACTCTCTCACGAGAAACTGTACGGTACGGTTCCTCACCACGCGTCACGACGAGGGCCTGTCGATCTACAGCAAGAGCCTCTCCGTGCTCCTCCACGCCGCATTTATCGACCTCGATTACACAGACGCGCGGCTCAAGATCGAGCACTCTCTCAACAAGGGTTTTTTCTTCTCCTACATCGATTCCGTACCTCTCACCGAGGACATTGTACGCAGAACTGAAACCCGTATGAGAGAGATGGTGGAGAAGGACCTCCCGTTCGAGAAGTGTGAGTACGAGGTAGAGGACGCTCTTGAGCTTTTGCAAAAGATCGGCGCATGGGACCGCTACTACCTTCTTAAATACTCGGACAGTACGAAAACCGTGCTCTATAAGCTCGGCGAGTGTATCTATATCGCCCAGGGCCCGGTGGTTCCGAGCGCAGGCTACCTCAGGCTTTTCGGGCTCAGGCACTACCCCCCCGGCCTTATTCTCACCTTTCCCCGTAAGGAAGACCCCACGAAGCTACCTGAGGCATATGAGCAGCGAAAGCTCTATTCCATATACTCGGAGCAGCGAGAGTGGAGCAGAATACTCGACGTCGACTCGGCGGGAAAGCTCAACCGCTTCATAATAAAGAGGAAGATCGATAACCTCATATGGGTAACCGAGGGGCTTCACGAGAAGAAGATCGCACAGATTGCGGATATCATCACAAAAGGAGTGGATCGCAGGAGGATCATACTACTCGCGGGCCCCACATCAAGCGGAAAGACGACGTTTGCAAAGAGGCTCACTGTCCAGCTCCTCGCAAACGGGATCTCACCGCAGGTGGTCTCTCTGGACAACTACTACCTCCCGAGAGTCCGGATGCCGAAGGACAAAGAGGGAAACACCGACTACGAGAGCCTCTATGCACTCGATATCGACCTTATCAACTCGCACCTGAAGCTCCTCCTTCAGGGGAAGAGCATCAACGTCCCTCGTTACGATTTCAAGACCGGCGAGAGATTCAGCGAAGGGAAGGCAGTTCGGCTCATGGAAAACCAGATCGTCATCATAGAGGGAATCCATGCGCTTAACGAGGAGCTCACTCCGTACATCGACAGGGAACAGAAATATAAAATCTATGTGAGCGTGCTCACCCAGCTCAACATAGACGTTATCAACCGCATCCCGACATCTACGGTGAGGCTCATCCGAAGGATCGTGAGAGACAGCAGGTTCCGTGGCCACACCGCAAAGGCAACGTTAGGCTTGTGGCCGCAGGTGAGGAGCAGTGAGGAGAGGAACATCTTTCCCTTCGGCGAGGAGGCGGACATCATGTTCAACTCATCGCTTGTCTACGAGATGTCGGTTCTAAGGGGCTATGCGGAGCCTCTCTTGAAGGATATCGGCGAAGAGGATGATGTGTACACAGAGGCAAAGAACCTCCTTCGCTTCCTCGGAAACTTCCTCTATATCACTCCGGAGAATGTCCCGCTCACCTCAATTCTGCGTGAGTTCATCGGTGAGAGCGGGTTTCACTACTAACCCAAGTTTTCTCACATGGATATGGTGCGGACTAAGGGCCGAGCCTGTTTCTCCTCCTCCATAGGTACGGTTTCTCAAAGAGAAGCTTACCAGCTTTTTTTGATGCCTCGATTATCCGCTCTGCTATCTCGGGGAAGCCGTTGTCTCCGTACACAGATACGGTCTCGTAGCCTATTCTAGATTCCAAGATCCTCAGAGAGAGGGGGTATCCGTCGACAAAGAGGTGAACGAGGAGCCTCCCGTATATGTCGTACCCGTCGGCCCTGTAGGTGACGATTCTCGCCTTTTTCAGCTCCATCCGCGTAAAGTTCTTTGCCTCTCTCCCGTACGGCTGGTCGGTGTAGAAACCGTGGTCGGGGTTTCTTATCTCGGGCGTATCGACACCGAGAAACCTCATCCTCACACCGCGGTAGATGACTGTGTCGCCGTCGACAACCTCCAGGAAGAGACGGTTTATCCTTCTCTCCTCAGTCCCGGTCCCGGGACCGAGACCGGGGCCGGGCTCGGGCCGCGAACCGGCAGTGGCGGTAAAAAGGATGAAGAGCAAAGCGAAAACCAGAACAGCCTTCACTTTCCTATGGAGCCTCCCGAAAGTTTTCCGATAAATAGTATAGCAGAAGAAACCTCCCGTTTCAAGGGGAGAAGGAGGTCCCAGATGGAGCAGTTCAGAGTATGGGTTGCCGAAGACAGCTATGCGGACTACGATGAGGAGCGCAGGATAGTCGAGGGGGCCGGCGGAAAGCTCTCCTTCGCTAAATGCAGATCTGAACAGGACATAGTAGAGCAGTGCAGAGGCGCGAACGCCATTCTCCTGCGCCAGACGCCGGCAGGAGAACAAGTGTTCAAAAACCTTTCAGGGCTGAAGGTGTTGTCCCGCTACGGGGCGGGCTGCGACAACGTGGACATTCCCGCTGCAACGAGATACGGGGTCGTCGTTACCGCAGTTCCCGATTACTGCATAGGCGAAGTCGCCGACCACACGATCGCCCTGCTTTTCTCCCTGATACGGAGTATTCCGCTCCGGGACCGGCTGGTGCGAAGCGGGTCGTGGGACCTCGGTACTGACTGCCCGGCATACAGGACAAAACGTAAAAATTTCGGTCTTGTAGGATATGGAAAGACGGCGAGGGAGACAAGAAAGAGGCTTTCCGGATTCCCCTTCCAGTTCTTTGCCTGTGATCCGTACGTCAACAAAGAAATATTCAGGTCGGAAGACATAATACCGCTCGATTTCAAAAAGCTCGCCATCATATGCGACTACATCTCGATCCATCTACCTCTCAACGAACAGACCCGTCATCTCTTCTGTCTCTCTACCTTTAAAATGATGAAGAAGACGGCCCTGCTCGTCAACACATCGAGGGGAGCGATCGTGGACAACCGCGCGCTGTACACTGCCCTGAAGGAGGGTTATATCGGCGGGGCTGCACTCGACGTCCTCGAAACCGAACCGTTCGATATGAAAAGCCCTCTTAAAGAGATCGACTCTGTCATCCTCACAGACCACGCTGCCTGGTACTCCGAGGAATCGAGGCATGAGCTCCAGCGCAGGACTGCCGCAGAAGCGGTGAGCGTCCTCTCAGGAGATCTTCCTGCTAATCCCGTGAACCCGGAGGTTCTTTCACAGAGGATAATTGCGATGAGAGAAAAGATGCCTGGGAAAAGGGAGGAGGAAATTCTCCTCAAACTGAGCAACTGAACTACCCGGCAAACAAGGTACCGGAAGGCGCGTCGAACCCAAGCTCCTGTCCCGGCTCCACGATGACAACCCTCTCTTCATCCCACTCGCCATCTACAATGGACTGGACAAGGGCGGAGCTTCCCCTGGCCTCCCTGTAGGCAAGATCCAGCCCGAACCTCTCGTTGAGAGAAAAGAGGCACTCCTTCGTGTATGATCTTCCCTTCTCCTGTAGCAGCAGGCCCATCTCTTTCCAGTAGATATACATGAGGTGTGTGTAGTTCGCAATAAGGATCCGCTCGACCGTGTCACGCTGGCGGCTGTCTATCGTTCGGCCGTACAGCTCGAGGTATTTCTCGTCATAATCCGGACATCCAGGAACAAGCATTTCATCGATCCACCCGCACGAGTAGAAAAACGTGCCCGGCTTTTCGGCCACCCATTCCTCGTGCTGCTTTTTGTTCCCCATGAGAATGGGAATACAATCGTGGCAGTTGTGCACCACGATCGGGATCTCGGGGTGAGACACCCCCAGTGTTCCGTTCCCGCAGAGCCCGTAGTTGAGCAGAATTCCGTCGTACTCTTCCGCGTCTGTTTTTTGGATCGCCTCTTTCAGGAACATGTTGAGCTTTTCAGGACGTTCATGGAGGCCCGCCGGCAGAAATTCTATGTCGGTACGGTGTAAAGAGCGGGAAGCGCAGTAGCGTAGCTCCCGGTTCATAACGTTGCATGAAATTATCTTGAACTTGATATTTCTCCTCCAGCAGGTATTATTATCGTATAAATCTATCATACAAAAACACTCCCGGCAACTTAGGAGTTGTACTTTGTGCTTATGCGAAACCGCAATCTGGAGGTTCAGATGAAAGACAGTACTCTCTGTGTCCATGTGGGGTCGTATCCCGACCTCAATGAGGGTGGCATAAACACCCCGGTCTATCTCTCATCCGCTCACCTTTTCCCGCACCCTTCGGGAGAGCTCCGATACCCGAGGTACAGCAACCTTCCTACACAGCTCGGCCCTGCAGAAAAGATAGCGGGCCTAGAGCATGGCGAGCGGTGTCTCCTCTTCTCCTCCGGTATGGCGGCGATCTCCACGATCTTTCTCGCGCTGCTCTCGAAAAAAGAGCACTGCGTCGTGCAGTCCGATATCTATGGAGGGACACGCAAGTTCCTGTCGAGAGAGCTTGTGCGTTACGGAATAAACTTTAGCCTCGTGGAATCGAACGACCCGGATGCCTTCGAACGCGAGATCAGGCCGAACACAAAGCTCCTATACATCGAAAGCCCTTCCAATCCGCTGCTCCGGCTCGTTGACATAGAGAAGATCGCGGAAATCGCCGAAAAACATCATATCATCTCCGTGATAGACAGCACATTCGCCACTCCGATTAACCAGAAGCCTATCGATATGGGAATCGACGTAGTAGTGCACAGCGGAACGAAGTATCTCGGGGGGCACAGCGACATCACCTGCGGAGCCGTGGTAGCGAACCGGTCTATCATGGACCGAATCGGCGAGGCACAGAAGAGCATCGGCGGGACCCTCGACCCCTTCTCATCGTTTCTCCTCGACAGAGGACTCAAGACCCTTCCCCTGAGAGTGGCGAGACAGAACGACAACGCGTTCGAAATTGCACGCAGGCTCGAAAAGAGCCCGAAGATACAGAAAGTTCACTATCCGGGGCTTAAAACCCATCCCGATCACGATCTTGCCCGCCGCCAGATGCACGGGTACGGAGGGATCGTAACATTTACCATGAACGGGGCTCTCGAGACTGCAAGGAAATTTACACAAGGACTGTCGCTCATCAAAGGAGCCATAAGCCTCGGGGGGATCGAATCGATAGTCTGCTTTCCCTTCGAGACGTCCCACGCAGGAATGCGGAAAGAGGAACGGGAGCAAATGGGGATTCAAGACACTACGCTGAGACTCTCTGTAGGGATAGAGGACCAAGAGGACCTCGTTTCGGATCTCGACAGGGCCCTCTCATCGTTGTAAATCCCACAACGATGTTTCGGTCTGAAACTGACAGGTTTTTTTGCTGTTTGAAAGTATGATTCCATACACATGCACCTGAAGGTGAGCACGGAAGGAAAGACCGTTACCGCAGAAAGGAGGCTGCTTCGCCGCCTCATGACGATACAATAGTGTATTGTAAGTTTACTCCGGCGAGTAACGATGTCGCTCCGCAGTGCTTTTTTTCACCAACAGGATAACAGTAAAGCTGAATGATGTTCTGGTAGTATTTTATACGACTCTAACGCGGGAAACAGCTAAAAGCCCCATTCCTTCCTATTACGATTGCACATAGGAATGGGGATTAAATCCCAATTTCTATATGAGAAACGGGGGTTAGAAACCTCCCCCCCTCATGATGATCCAGTAGTCGAGGGCTATCCCCATATACGCGTGTATTATCGTGCCTGGGAGAAGCGATCCAAGCCTGCTTACCACAAGGGGGAAGGCAATCCCGGCGACGATTGCCAGCGCCATCTCACTCTGCGGCTGGGTCACATGGCACAGGACCGAGGCGATGAGCGACACGCCGATCGCCTGCAGCTCGCCCAGATCGTCCTTTATCCCCATGAAGAGAAAACCTCTGAAAAAGAACTCGTACCCTATGTAGTAGAGAAGATAAAACACAGAGCTCTCTATGAACCTTCCGAGAGAGACTCCCGAGTATTTCGCGAGGGGGTAGATGTACGAGATCACAGGGTTTTTGGCGCCGAAGTAGGCGAGCGGTGTTGCTATCACCACTCCGAGGAGGGTGATGAATACCGTTACGAGAGGCCGTTTTGCCGTGACCCCGTAGCGTGAGAGCCTATCTTTAAATCCGAACTTCACTATGCACGCAGGCACAACACCGAGAAGAAGAAACGACATGCACCATCTGTAATACACAGCGATTGTCCTGGCGCTGCGATTCGCGAGCTGGGGGTGGAAATAGGTGAGGAAAAAGGAGACGCCCCCCTGGTAATGGTAGACCGTATAGAGCAGTGTTACAGTAAAAAGAATTATAAACGTCTTCCGATTCTCTCTCATAGTACCTTAATACTGATTTTCTTGCCTTTTTGGCAAGAAAATATTTTAATCAAGAATGTGGCTTGTCCACATTAGGGCTCTGTTCCGCTTATCGAGATAGGATAGTATCATTTTATTCGAAATCGGGAAAAAATCTATTTAAATAAAATCGTTTTTTTGGTATACTGTAGAAGCCTACATTTTACCGCATCGTACGAGCAGAAGAGGGGAACATCTCAATGTCAATTACAAAAAACAGGATCAAGCTAGAACTATCTGAAAATGCTCTCACAGTCCTGATAAAACGCTACCTGCAGAAGGATTCGAAGGGAAATCCAATCGAGAAACCTGAGGATATGTTCCTCAGGGTGGCGAATAACATAGCCGAGGCGGACCGTCTGTACGACAGAGACGCCCCTGTCGAGCGAAATGCAGAGAAGTTCTACAACCTCATGACAAGTCTCGACTTTCTTCCAAACTCCCCCACGCTCATGAATGCGGGCAGAGAGCTCCAGCAGCTCTCCGCGTGCTTTGTCCTGCCCGTTGAGGACTCCATAGAAAGCATCTTCGATGCGGTGAAGTACACCGCCCTTATCCATAAGAGCGGAGGAGGAACGGGGTTCTCCTTCTCCCGATTAAGACCACACGGTGATGTGGTGAAGACCACGAAGGGGATCTCGAGCGGCCCGGTGTCTTTCATGAGGATATTTGACACTGCAACAGAGACCATCGTACAGGGCGGAACGAGGCGGGGCGCCAATATGGGCATCCTGAATGTCCACCATCCCAATATCGTGGACTTCATCAACTCCAAGTCCGAGCAGCACCTTCTCAACAACTTCAACATATCGGTTGCCGCGACAGATGATTTCATGAATGCCGTTCTTACAGACGACGACTACAGGCTCATCAATCCCAGGGACAACAAGGTCGCAGGAACCCTGAAAGCGCGGAAGGTTTTCGATCTCGTTGCCGAGCGGGCCTGGCAGTACGGTGATCCTGGTCTCGTGTTCATAGACGAGATCAACCGCCACAATCCGACCCCGGCCATTGGATCGATCGAATCGACAAATCCCTGCGGCGAGCAGCCGCTGCTCCCTTATGAGGCCTGCAACCTCGGATCGATCAACCTTAAACAGATGGTAGTCGACCGCGACATCGACTGGGAGAAGCTGAAGTATACGATCCACACGGCGATACACTTCCTCGACAACGTGGTGGACCAATCCGTGTTTCCTCTGAAGCAGATCGAAAAACTGGTCCAGGGAAACCGCAAGATCGGGCTCGGCATCATGGGCTTCGCCGATATGCTCATTAAGCTCGGTGTTCCGTACAACTCGGAAGAAGCCTTCGATATCGGCGCGAAGGTTGTCCGGTTCCTCAAACAAGAGGCTGACCTGTCATCGATGATGCTCGCCGAAGAGCGAAGGGTCTTTCCCAACTGGAACCGCTCGATATACGCGAACA
>DATKZJ010000013.1:0-4315 GCA_035527995.1 Spirochaetota bacterium
CAGGAGCAGAAACAGAATCTGCTGAAAGAAGAGGGGCAGATTCATCTGTCTTTCCAGGTGGTTGGTAATGGCATTTCCCATCACAGCAGGCGCTTTTGCGCTGAAGTAGGCCGACGCCCCGAGAAGAACGAGGGCCAGGAACAAAGGCCCCTTCTCCCTTCCGAAAAACCGCAAAAGCCGCAATCCTGTCTTTTTAAAATCCTTCGCCTTCTCCAAGGGAATACCGCCGTGTCCTCTGAAACCGCCCGGTCTTACCGGGACCCTCGATTTACTCATCGCCCTGCTCCACGGCATCGGCGTTCTGTGTCTCTTCGATCTCCCTGTAGATCGGTGAGCTTTTAAGAAGCTCGTCGTGGGTACCGACGTTCCGGACCTGTCCCTGGTCCAGGACAAGAATACGATCCGCTCTTTTCACTGAATTGATCTTCTGGCTGATGATGATCGTTGTCCGTTTTCCCGGGAGAGTGTAGAGGTTTTGTATGACCCTGTTCTCGGTCTGAAGATCGAGGGCGGATGTCACGTCATCCAGTATGAGGATGTCTGGCCTGGCAAGGAGGGAACGGGCGATAGCGATCCGCTGGCGCTGGCCGCCGGACAGGCCCATCCCGCGTTCGCCGACCTGTTCGTCATACTGCTTTTTCTTTTCGAGAATAAACTCCTCGGCGCACGCCGCACGTGCCGCCTCCTGCACCTCTTCCATCGTCGCATCCGGGCGGCCGAAATAAATATTCTCGGCTATGGTGCCGGAGAAAAGGACCGTTTCCTGGAGCACGACCACGATATGCCCCCGAACCGTATCAAAGGAGAGATCCCTGGTATCATGACCGTCCAATCGGAGGACGCCGGCCGTGACGTCATAAAAACGCGGGATCAGATTGACAAGCGTTGATTTACCGGAACCGGTTGTACCGATAATACCGATCCTTTCTCCCGGTTCGATTATCAGATTGATGCCTGTGAGCGCATTATTGCCGTCTCCATAGTGGAACGAGACGTTTTCGAACTCCATGCGCCCTCGAAATTCTTTCAGATGGAGAGCGCCCTCCTTTTCTTTCAGGCCGGGTTCCGTCTGGAGGACCTCTGACACTCTCTCTGCCGACGCCGAGGCCATTATCATGAAGCTGATGACCATAGCCAGCATCACGATCGGGAAGACCATCATCATCGCGTAATTGCTGAAGGCTGTCATCTGTCCCAGGGTCATCCCTCCTGCAGCGACTCCACCGCCCCCCAGCCCGAGCACCAGCAGTATTGCCAGGTTCCCGATCAGCATAAGAAACGGCATCACGCAGCCTATGATAATCCCCGCCTTGATGGACAGGTTGTAAAAGTCCCTGTTCCGCTTTCCGAACTTTTGTTTCTCCACATCCTGCCGCGAGAAGGCCCGGACCAGTTTGGCACCTGCCAGGCTCTCCTGGAGCGTATTGTTCAAGCTGGCTAGGGCCTCCCGCATCTTTAAAAAGATGGGACGTATCACTCTCGAGAATAACAAGAAGAGAAGGAGCAAGCCCGCCATCATGCAGGTCAATATGACAGCCAGCCTGGCATTAGTAAGAAACATGAGGATGACCGCGCCGATAAGGATGAAGACAGCCTGGGTCAGCATATGGAACCCCATCCTGAAAAACATGAGGACCCTGTTGACGTCCGAGTTGAGCCGTACCATGAGCTCACCCGTTCTCCATCTGTCAAAATTCGAAAAGGAAAAAGAAGCTACCCTGGCAAAGAGACGGTTCCTCATATCGTGACCCGCTTTCTGGCTGGAGCGGATCAGAAGGATTCCGCATGCGTACATCAGGGCACTGCTTGCAATGGCTGAGGCGAGAACCGCAAGAGAGGCAGTCAGAACGACCCGGACACTGCCGGTTCTGATTCCTCCGTCTATTGCCCACTGGGTCAGTTTAGGCTGGACCAGCAATATACCGGAGGAAAACAGCAGAAGCAGAAGGGCCACCGCCATGGCGCCTGCATACGGCCTCAAGAACTTCATGATTTTCAGGATTTCCTTCATCGCTTCTTCCCGGATTTAAAAATGGGGACAGCGCCCTTTTTTTGAACAAGAGTTATGCATCTACTTCACATACAACATATTTAAGTGCTATAGTGAGAAAGAAAATGGGCGCTGTCCCAATTTATCCCCTGTTGTTATCGACATAGTATACTGCTGAGATCCGAAGACAGGTAAGAGGAAAAATGGGAGCTGTCCCTATTTTTCACCAAATTGTGGAGAGTGAAGATTTGATACTATTCGTTTTAGTATCAGAGAGGAGTTTCGTAAATCCGGATTGCAGGTCCCAACGGATTCTTATCGATAAATCGACATTTTGTCCAATGTGTAGACCTGACCCCTTTTATTTTTACTTCTCATCTCAGGAATGCAAATTTATTTACACAACGCCGTGCTATTAAGTAAAGTGAGGTAAATCGGAAAAATGGGGGTAGCGCCTATTTTTGAACAAGAGTTATTCTTCTACTTCACATAAAACATAGATAAGTGCAATAGTGAGAAAGAAAATGGGCGCTGTCCCTATTTTTCCAGCAGGACAGCGTGAGCAACGGATCATACTACCACCCAAGCGACTTCGGGCATCCGGTGCAGGAACCGGGAAAGGGATTTTCTTCGAGCGCCCTTCTCCTTTCTTTGACGGCATCATCTATCGCCCTCAGAGCACGAACCGACTGTTCCAGGTCCAGGGCCTTAAGGAAACGGTCCTCGGCAGCGAGCCTTCTACCGAAAGGCTCGACAAATCGTGTTCTCAAATCAGAACCCATGATTCGCGACAAAGGCTCTTGATTGAGATCGCCCCAGGCAACAGGATCAACATGGCGCATCCCCGATTCATCCCACCGCGGTATAGCCCCTTCGATCGGAAGGAGCAGGTAAGTGCACGGCCCTACAAGACCCCGCCACGTTATAAAGGCAAAGTGCATGGGGTTCAGGGCGCAGGCGAGCACCTTTTCCCCATTGGCTGCCGGACCACGAAACCTGATCCTGTTTCTCCGTGCCGACTTCTCCGCCTCCTTCAGGTATGCATCGACTCCGGGGGTCAGGGATCTCCCGCTGAACGCCGATTCGGCGAACTGGAAGGCTGAAGTCCTGCAGTCGAGATGGATTACGTAGAGCTCATCGATGCCTGCATCGGAGGCGGCCCGAACAGCCATTGGAAGCTCGTGAGCATTCGATCGGGTAAGCAGATAGCTGAGCTTGACTTTCGCCTTGACGCCGTGCTCGCGCAGCTTCACAATCAGCTCATGTGCGTAATAGATCACGCGAATGAACTCCGAGTTGTCCCGAAGGCGACTGTGGGAGCCTTTGTATCCTGCTGTCGAGATTGTAATCAGATCTACGGCGCCTTCGACAAGCCATGACAGTGCATCGGGAAGCAGGTCCCCGTTGGTAGTGATACCGATTGTACACCCGGCTTCCCGAGCGCGTGCAGCCCAGGTCGGAAGCTTGGGATGTAAGAGCGGCTCTCCCCATCCCTGCAGATGAACATGCTCTGCCAGATCGAGGCCTGGTTCCAGCAGCTTCCACAGTCCCTCAGTCAGGTCGCCGTCTATCCACCTTTCCGAAAGCTGTGATCTCGGGCATACGCTGCAGGAGCGCGTGCACCGGCTGGTGACCTCAATCTGAAGTGCGCGCAGCACCCGATCCTTTTTTCGCCGCATAGTGAAAACCTGTCTCCGGATATACAACGCGCCTCCATGTTCTATGGAGGCGCAGACTTACGTTCGATTCGTCAATCGTCAGAAGGACGGGAGCTTGAATACTGTACCGCTGAGCATGAGCCATACAAAGAGCAGTGTCAGAAGGATGTTGAACGTCTGGCCTACCCAGTAGAGGTGGAGCGGCTTGCCCTTCTTGAAGTATTTCCCGAGCTCTCTGAAGTTACTGTGAAGACCGATACTCACAAATGCGAGGGCGAAGAACTCCGTCCGGAAGACCTTCGTTACTTTCAATATACCGTTCACCGAATCGTTGCCCAGTGCGGGTATGAGAACAAAGGAGAATACAATCGAAGCAAAGATAAAACCGATGATGAACTTCGGCATTCTGAACCATATCTCCCAGGCGCTCGGTTTGCGCCCGTCTTTCGTCTTCTCTACGCGGGTCACCCAGAACGTGGCCACGACAAAAGCAATGATACCGATGAGTATGTTCTGTATCATCTTGATGGTCACCGCAGCTTCCATAGCGAGCGGTCCGATCATCTCGCCCGAAGCCGGGACAGCACCGGTGGAATCGACCGTACCTCCTATCCATGCGCCTGCCATCAGCTCACTCAGGCCGAGGAAACGGGCGAGGGCCGGCATG
>DATKZJ010000014.1:0-13092 GCA_035527995.1 Spirochaetota bacterium
TAACGAACACTAATTGCCTTGACTCAGAATTTGTTGGATAGTAACATTAACTGAAGCTTTTTAATACTCTGCCGGAGTGGTGGAATTGGCAGACACAAGGGACTTAAAATCCCTCGGGGCTTAAACCCCGTGCCGGTTCAAATCCGGCCTCCGGCACATATTCCTTTTTTACGTTTCCGCCTGCCAGCATCAAATATCATTTCTTTGGTTAAGGGTGGCCTTTGTACCTGGCAAAGTTGCGCGCCCTGCATGAGTAATCTAAGTGAGAGCGGAGCCGCTCCGGATGGAAGGAAGATCGCGTATCATCGTGCATGTAGATATGGATGCTTTCTACGCTTCGGTCGAGCAGCTTGACCACCCCGGGTACAGAGGGAAGCCGGTCGTAGTCGGAGCGGACCCGCGCGGCGGCAAGGGCAGAGGCGTTGTCTCGGCTGCAAGCTACGAGGCAAGAGAGTACGGGATACACTCCGCCCAGCCGATCTCCCATGCGTATAGACTCTGCCCCGGGGCGGTCTTTCTCCAGCCGCGGTTTCGAAGGTATAATGAGCTTTCAAGGAAGATCATGAATATCCTGGGAGAGTTTTCCCCGTTCGTCGAACCGATCAGTATCGACGAGGCGTTCCTCGACTGTACCGGAACGGCACGAATATTCGGGAATGAAAAACAGATTGCATCCGCGATCAAAAGACGGATCAATGAGGAGACCGGACTCACCGCGAGTGTCGGCGTAGCAGGGAACAAGTCTGTTGCAAAGATCGCCTCAGAGATCAGTAAACCGGACGGCTTGAGTGTGTGCCCCTTCGGAAAAGAGGCGGAGTTTCTCTCAAAGCTCCCCCTGCGCTATCTTTGGGGAGCCGGAAAGAGGACAATCGAGAGACTCGGTCGAATGGGTTTAGAAACGATAGGTGATGTTGCAGCGCAACAGAAGGGCCGGCTCATAAAGGAGCTCGGCAAGACGGGAGAGAGTCTGTGGCTGCTTGCCAACGGCATCGACGAGAGAGAGGTAGTGCTTTCTCGCCGCAGAAAATCGATCAGCGAGGAGACCACCTTTGGGAAAGATACGGATGATTCAGGGCTCCTCGAGCAGGTCCTCTTTCAGATCGCTGACCGGCTGACGAGAAAGATGAGGCGGCTCGGAATCGCCGGACGGACCGTCACCTTGAAGATAAGGCTCGAAGACTTTACAACATACACGCGTTCAAAAACCCTCCCTAAGCCGGTTAGTGATATGCGTACAGTGCGAAAGGAGGCAACAGGACTCTTCAGGGCCTTTTACACCGGATTAAAGAGGGTGAGACTCATCGGCATAGGCGTCTCGAACCTCGAAAGCGGCGAGCAGCTTGAGCTATTCGCCGATGGGGAAACCGGGGACCATACTGACCGTCTCTTCGACATGATGAAAAAGAGGTATGGAGAAAAGATAACGAGAGGTGCATTCTTGCGAAGGCCGCCCGGCCCCAGGCCGGGACCGGGACCGGGGAAATAGCCCTTCCTGGAGGGACGGTCTTCGTGTATAATATTAGAGTATCTCTGGGGTACTGCAGGTGACTATGGGATTGTTAAGAATCAACCGGAACTACAAGAACTTCGCCAGGCTTGTAAAGATCCTCTCTATTCTCGGGAAGTACGGGTTCTCTGCCTTCCTGAAACGGATTTCGGACGGGCTCGGTGTGATACCGAAAGGCGTTGTGACCATGCGGCAGGAACGTTCTTTCCTCGGTTTGACGGAGCCTGAGAGGCTCCGCCTCGCCATGGAGGAGCTCGGCCCCGCGTTTATCAAACTCGGTCAGATCTTGAGCCTCAGGCCGGACATAATCCCTCCGAGATACGCACACGAGCTTGAAAAGCTGCAGGACCGTACTTCTCCTGTACCTTTCGAGGTAATACGGGAGACCGTTGAGGAAGAGTTCGGAACTTCGATATCTGAAATATTCTCCAGTATCGAGGAGAAGCCTGTCGCTTCCGGTTCCATTGCGCAGGTCCACAGGGCGGTCCTGAAAGGGGAGCAGGAAGAGGTCGCGGTAAAGATACTGAGACCGCGGACGAGAAAGATCGTCGAAACTGATCTTAATATCATACGCCTTCTCGTACGTCTCGCTTCCGGTCGCATCCCGGAGTTCCAGGCTTACAACCTTACGCAGATCTTCGGTGAATTCAGCGATATTCTCCTTGCCCAGCTGAACTTTCTCAGGGAGGCGAGATCGATAGAGAGGTTCTCCCATTTTTTCGGAGGAGACGACTACGTTCATATCCCCAGGGTGTACAGGGAGTACACCACGGAGAGCTGTATTGTGATGGAGTTCATCGACGGGGTGAAGATCTCTGATCTCGAGGCCCTCGACCGCGCGGGAATGGACAGAAGACAGATAGCAAAGAACGGAGCGATGCTTGCGCTCAGGGAGATCTTCGATTTCGGTTTCTACCATGCGGACCCTCACCCGGGGAACCTCTTCGTGCTTCCAGGGAATGTGATCGTTCCTGTTGATTTCGGCATAACCGGGTATATCGATGAGGAGGGCGTCCTGATCATAGGGAACATCCTCCTCGGCCTCATCGACCGGGATGTAGAGAGAATCATTCGCTACTTTAAGCGGTATGATTTCATAAGTGAGGATGTGGACGTAAAGAAGCTCAAGATCGACCTCTACGACCTCATCGATGAGACGAAGGACGCTCCGCTCTCCCAGATATCCATCGCTTCATCGATCAGGGCTATTTTTACCATTACAAGGAAGTACCGGATAAGATTCCCAGGGGAGTACTTTCTTATCTTCAACACCCTCCTTGAGAGCGACGGTGTGGGCAGAATGGTCTGTCCCGATTTCAACATAACAGAGTTTTCGAAGCCTTGGGTACGCAGATGGGCGCAGCGCCAGTACAGCCCGAAGCGGTATATGAAGGACCTGTTCTTTCTCGTGGAGGACCTGGGATACTTCATCAAGCTCCTGCCCTCGGAGGTCAGCGTTATGCTCAAGAGGTTCCGGGGCGGAAAGCTCCGGCTTCCCATCTATCATGAAAACCTCGAGAAGGCCGTGAGTGAGATCGACAGAACGGGGAACCGCCTCTCCTTTGCTGTCATCATTGCCTCACTTCTTCTCTCTTCCACAATACTCGTTCAGGCGAAGATAGGGCCGTTCATCAGGGGGTATCCTGTTCTCGGCCTCGCAGGATTTTTTACCGCTTTCGTTATGGGGCTCTGGCTTCTTCTTGGGATAATACGGTCCGGAAAGCTTTAACCCCCATTTCTTACAAATCATCGTAAATATTAAGGAATGGGGGGTTCAATCCCCGTTTCTCATGACCAATAGCAAACTGTAAGTAACGGGGCTTTCGGCGCTTTGTTCACTGTAAATATTATTTTTTACAGCTGCCAAGTCATCATTGGCAATTGTTTAGAAAACCGCATAGACTACGCGTATAAAAAGCCTTTCCTGAACGGATTACCAAATCTTTTAAAAAAATAAGCAGATTGCCGGGTTTTATACACCCCGCAATCTGCCTATAGCCAATCTGAATCACGAACAGAAATTATTACAAAATGGTTACAGCGTTACACCGGTCTTGAGCGCTCCGGAACCGAGCTTTTTAAGAATATCGTCGAGCTTGTCCTTTACTTTTGCCGGGACCTTGCTCTTTGTGTCATGGAAAGGAGCGTACCCGATTCCGGCATTGGAGGCATCGCCTACCCAGTGGCCGCCCTCGAAGGTCCCTTCTACAAAGGCCTTGATCGCGCTGTATACTGCATTGTCGACCCTCTTCATCGCACTGGAGAGAAGGAAGGGGGCGTTTTCTCCGCCCATCGTGGTGTAGTACTCGTCCTGGTCTACACCAATCCCGAAGACGCCCTTCTCCATTGCAGCAACGATACCGCCTGATCCTGTGGGGCCGCCTGCGCCGAACATCACGTCTGCTCCTTCAGCGATCTGCGCCTCGGCAGCTGCCTTTCCCCTATCAGGAGCGGTAAAGGAATCGATGTACACGCCGAGCACCTTCATATTCGGGTTGATGTACTTCGCGCCGTTCTCATACCCTCTCCTGAACTTGATAACAGGGGGGATCTCCATGCCGGCCACGATTCCGATGACCCCTGTCTTGCTCATCATCGCTGCGAGGGCGCCTGCTACGAATCCCGACTGGTCCTCGGAGAAGAGGAGCCCAAGTGTGTTGGGCTGCGGTTCGCCATAGAACTGATCGACGCCTGCGAACATGATGTCAGGATACTGTTTGCCCATCGCGAGCGTCGAATCGGTGATCATGAACCCGACGGTGATGATCATGTCGTACCCTTCCTCCGCGAAAGTCCTGATGTTCTTCTCATAGTCTGTCGGCTGCTGTGTCTCGATGTAGTTCGCTTCGAGACCGAACTCTTCTGCAGCCCTCATCATACCTTCAAAGGCAAACTGGTTAAAAGTTTTATCATCGACTTTCCCTACGTCGGTGACGAGTCCGATCTTCATCGCAGCTCCCTCTTCCGCCTTCTGGCCTTCGGCATAAATGGCGAAGCAGGACAGGAGAAGGATTGAGAGTGAAAAGAGTAATACCTTTTTCATGGAAACCTCCTACTTTTTTAATATGTTTTTCGTTAAGCGAGACTATATTGTACAATATTTTAGAGATCTTTAAAAGAACTATTTTGAAGAAGATAAGATTACGTGCAGGAGATTACTCTCTCCTAAGGTACGGTTTGACGTCGACGTTCGCTGCGGTTGAGATTGGGGATATGCTCTCCTTCAGGAAATTGTAGAGGTAGAGCTCTCGTATCGGCGCTCCGACTGCCGGATCGGTCGTACGGGCTATGATATAGATGTTCTCGTCAGGCATTGTGTAGAGCACTTTCTCGACGGAAAACCCGAAAAGCTTCCTGTAGTACTTCTTCTGCTTCGTATCGTATACCGTGATCTCTTTTTGGTTTCTGTTCCGGTACACGATATAGCGGTCGTTCGGGCTCACCGCGAGAAGCTCGAATCCGCTCTTGTCTTCGAGGATCTCTGTGAGAGATTGTCCGGGCTGTTTGTGTTTCAGGGCAAAAAGTTTGTTATCCTTAGCCGCATAATAGGTGTAGTTGGTGAGCAGGCTCCTGGTGCCTTCGGTATCGATGGAGAGGTAGTAGAATATATCTCCCGACGGGATGTTGACGATATAGACTGTGCGCTCCTCGAATACCGCGAATGTGGATCCGTCCGGTGAAAAGACAGGAAGAGTTCTCCTTCTGTCGAAATTCTCGGAGATTCGAATGCTCTCCCTTCCCTGGGCGCGAAAAAGGTAGAGCTGTTTTCCCTTCGAATATATGATCGCGTTACCATTCGGAGCTTTCTGCACGTATCCCACACCGTGCGCTGCGGTGTAATGCTCCTGGGTCCCTGTGTAGACGATCCCAAGGACCCGCTCGCCCTCCACATTGTCAATGTAGTAGACGTTTCCGTTGTACAGGAATCCTACCTCTTCGAAATCCTTCCCGTTGTAGATCCTGCTTATGGTGCTCGCCCTGCTCGATATGAGGTAGATGCCCTGGCGGTTTTCCCCCCTTTTAACGGAAGCAGCGACCCTGTCGTTGTCGTAGTCGATACCGATGGATACAAAGTATCCTCCTGTATCGAACCGGAGCCTGATGCTTTTCCCGATTTCTATGTTCTTCGTGGTGAGAAAGTCGCTTCCCTCGATGAGGGAGTGGTAGCTAACGGTTGTCCCGTCCCTGGAAACCGCAGGGAGGATGTAGAGCTTTTCACTGTATTTCTGAAGCGAAGAGAGTGTACCTGCTACCGGATCGAAGAGGAATAGCTCGTAGGACCTCAAAACAGGGTCGAGGAGCGGGTTTTTGTATCGCAGGAAAAGAAGCCTTCCGTAGCTCAGCGGTTCAGCACGGTAGCAGAGGTCGTAGATATCCGCAGAAAAAATCGCTGCCTGGGGTAAAAGAAAGAGTATCGCGGCGATGATCAGGGCCTTTATTATTAATGCTTTCATTATAGAAAGAATATACCATAAATGCAGTTCCTATCAATACCTTTTTTCCGGATGTGATTCCAGCTCTTTTGTAATAACCGGCGATATTAACATGGAGATGTAAACGGAGCGACGAAGGCAGACTCTGTTGTAAGAACCCTTGCCGCTGGTTGCAAAAGAAGAGTAACCTTCTCGGGGTTGAGCTCGTTTAGAAAACATGCGAGGTGGCAATCCCAAGCTAGCTTAAAAATTATTCCCCTTTTATGGTGAGGTTTCTGTAAAGAGCTTTTTTATTCATAACCAAAAGATACGGTAATTTATCGAGGCATAAAAACCCGTTGCTAAAAGGGCTGGACGCATTATAATTGTGAGTAAAACGCGTTGGCTATTGGAAAGAAGATGGAATCCCACCTTGGCAACATCCGCATCGTGCTTACGGAGCCTGAGGGTGCGTTCAACATCGGGTCTGTGGCGAGGGTTATGAAGAACATGGGTCTGGAAGAGCTCGCCATGGTGAACCCGGCGGAGTACAAAAACGACGAGGGGTATCGGGGCGCGGTTGGAGCGCGGGGGATTCTGGAAAAGGCCCTTATATTTCCGACATTAAAGGATGCGATCGCGGATGCAAACCTCGCGGTAGGAACGACGAGGAGGTCCGGTCGTCTCAGGCCGATATTCTGCAGCGTCGAGGAGCTTCCGGAACGGGTCTTTCCGGTGCTCCCTGAAGGAAAAGTGGCGATCGTGTTCGGGCGTGAGCAGAGCGGGCTGAAGAACAGCGAGACAGACCTGTGCCACCTGCTTGTAAAAATCCCCTCGAGCAGGAGCTTCCCTTCGCTCAACCTCTCGCACGCGGTGGCAGTGGTATGCTACAAGCTTTTCACGTTTGCCATGGTAAGCGAAATCCCGGACATCGCAGAGCCGGTGCCGAGTGATGAGGTGGAAGGGCTTTTGGACTACATCCAGTCTGTATTCGCGGATCTCGGGTTCTTTTCGAAGGGCTCTCCCCGTTACGTCACCACTCTCTTTCGTAAGGTTTTCGGGAGGGCGATGCTCGATCAGGAGGAGATCGAGAACCTGACGCACATATTCCACCGTCTCCACGGCCTGTGCAAATCCAATCGGTCCGAAGACTGAACTCTCTTTTTTTGAAGAAGCCTGGTCCTGAAGGGGGGGAATCATAGATATCACAAATTGGCAATGATGGCCTGGTAGTACTTTACACAAGTTTACTGTGAGAAAACCGCTACACACCATTTCCATGTGAGAAATGGGGGATAGATCTGCCGGAGATTTTCGATAAATCCCGAACCAGTGATAGTAAAATTGTATTTTAAGAGGAGGCAGAGGACCGTTGTCGAAGAAGGGAATAGCGGTAATTGGGAGCAATATGATTGACCTGACCACCTATATCGAAAGGATGCCGAAAGAGGGTGAGACGGTTGTGGCTCCCGATTTCGATATGGGGTTCGGCGGTAAAGGAGCGAACCAGGCGGTAGCTGCGGCGCTTCTCGATGCAGAGGTTGTGATGGTTGCCAGGGTCGGCGACGATATCTTTGGTACAGAGGTGAAGAAGAATTTTGAAAAATACGGTATAGACACGACATACGTCGAGAAGGCGCCTGGTGTGTCAAACGGTGTGGCCCCCATCTTTGTAGACAAAAGAGGCAGCAACAGCATACTCATAGTGAAGGGTGCGAACGATCATCTGCGGCCTGAGGATGTAGATAGTGCGGCTGAAAAGATCGTGGGCTGCAGCCTTATACTGCTGCAGCTCGAGATACCTCTCGATACAGTCTACCATGCAATAGAGCTCGGGAAGAGCCGCGGTATTACTGTGGTGCTGAACCCTGCGCCGGCTGCAGCGCTCGATTTTCGATGTGTCGCGGGCGTCGATCTGCTTATTCCGAATGAGACGGAGCTCAAGACGCTCACAGGGATGCCAAACAGAACTCAGGAGGAGATAGAGAGGGCGGCTCTCTCTCTCGTGGAAAAAGGGGTAGGGGCTGTGATCGTCACCCTCGGTGAACAGGGCGCGCTTCTCGTGCGGCAGAATGATATTCTGCATGTTCCTGGTATCAGGGTGGATTCAAGAGACACGACAGGTGCGGGAGACGCTTTCATAGGGTGCTTCGCACGATCTCTTATCGAAACAGAGGATACGGTTGAAGCTATGAGGCTTGCGAACATCTACGCGGCTCTCTCGACACTCCGCCGCGGAACACAGAAATCGTTCTATACGAGAGATGAGTTTGAGGCTTTTTGCAAAAAAGTTACTTTGTGATGGAATTTTTTTGTCCGTTATGTCCAAGGAGGCAAAAGCATACTTTTCACATCAGTCCATGTAATACCCGCCGTTGATGTTTATCGTCTCGCCTGTGATGAACGACGCCTCGTCTGAAGCAAGAAACATCATGAGGCATGACATATCTTCCACTGTTCCAAGCCTCTTTAATGGAATCTTATCAGCCACCTCTTTTTTCTTAGCTTCGTCCCAATGTCTCATCAGGTTGGTCAGCACCGCATGCGGAGCTATACCGTTACATGTAATTCCATACGGGCCCAATGCTCTTGCAGTCGATCTCGTGAGCGTTATCACCGCACCTTTAGAAGCACCGTAAGCGAACGTTGTTGTGTTGTCTCCTCTTTTTCCTGTGATCGAAGAGACATTTACAATCCGGCCGTACCTCTTCGCCTTCATGATAGGCGTTACGGCTCTGATTGCATAGAGAACGCCTTTTAGGTTGATATCGATTGTTCTGTCTATTAACTCGTCTGTCGTTTCCTCGATCGTTGCGGGTATGAGTAATCCTGCATTATTAATAAGGATATCGACGGTTCCAAACGTCTTGACGGTTTTATCAACCATTTCATCGACCTGATTTCGATCCGTTATATCACATATCAATGAAAGACACTCGCCTCCGGTGTCCTCTATCTCTTTCTTCGTCTCTTCCAGAAGATCCGGAAGTATATCGGAAATACTCACTTTAGCTCCTTCGGCGGTCATGTCCAGGGCGACCTGCTTCCCCATGCCCTGGGCGGACCCGGTGATGATTGCCACTTTTCCTTCAAACCGTTTCACTGATCTGGTCCTCATTGTAAAAGTCTCCTTGTCGTACGATTTTTAGATAGAGCAAGCCGGCCCGTAGCGAATTGAAAAAACACCCTTCCTCTATCTTTCGAATATTTTTTCATTCTTCCATATACCATACAAGGTATGGCAGAACGGCGGCCCCCAGTTTTAAAGTCCGGAGTTGAAACTCCTATACTGTTATTAGTTCGATCCCCTTGTTTTTGATGATATTGCGGTATTCGTCCGAAATCTCGGAGTCGGTGATTATGATGTCGAAATCATTGATGTTCGCGAAGTAACCGATTTTTGTCTTCCCGAACTTGATCGAGTCGAGGATCAGGATCTTCGTTCTGGATGAGCTTATTACGGCCTTCTTCGTCTCGATCTCGTAAGGATTTGCGCAGGTGACCCCGAGAGTTTCATGAAATCCCGCAGCAGAAATAAAGCCTTTGTCTGCTCGTGTTCTTTTAATGAGTTCGATTCCCTCGTTGCTCTCAAACATGAGCGTGTTGTCGTGAAAATAGCCCCCCGCTAATATCGGGCGGCAGTTCCTTTTCCTGTAGATCTCGACGAGTATGTTTAATGCGTAGCAGAGGATCGTCACGGGCAGATCTTCCCGGATAAACTTTGCAACATATTCGGTTGTCGAACCGACATCGAGAATGATAGTGTCGTTGGCCTCTATGAGGGAGGCCGCCTTCTGGCCTATCCGGAGCTTCTCGCGTGTTCTCCGCGCCTCTTCGTTCGAAATAAGATATTTTTCATTGTCGCGGTCTGTATCTTGCGTGGTCTTGATGATTGCTCCGCCTGGGATGAGCTCCACGATATTATCGTTTTCCAGAAGGTTGAGGTCCCTTCTTATTGTCATTTCTGAAACATTGAGTTTTTTGGTGAGATCTTTGATCGTAACGGCATTCCTAAACTTGAGCATATCAACAATGCTCTTTATCCGGGTATTTTTATCCAATGGAACTCTCCCCTCTCAATACGGAGGCATTTGTGAAATGTTTTTGTTACTTTATTAACAGGTATACAGCACCGATTCCAATTTGTCAAGGCTTATGATTTTATTGTTATTTTGTTGTAATTGGAGCTATGGTAAACATTTTTCTTGTGCCATATTTTCATATCTCATTATATAAAAATGAATTGCCGAACAAGGTTTTTTATTATCATTTTTATTTCCATTAACATTATTAGCGGGCGAGGAAGAATATGAAAATTATCTTTCATAAAAACCGATAAAACTATTGACAAATAATGCCGAAATGTTATAATAGTAACAGAAAATGATACAAATGTTACTTTGTGTTTCGCACCTCTTGGGGGGAAGGGGCGGAAGGGTTTCTCACTAATTGGATACAACGGATATAGATAAAAATCCGTAAAAACCCATTTCTTAACACTTACAAAGATTTATGAGATATGGGGGCAGGGCTTGAAAGTGTTAACGATTTTGATGAAAAATATCAAACAGCAGGAGTAAACGATGATAGAATTACGAACCTTCAGTTTCTTGGATTCGCTACAGCTTCAGATGGCCTCGTTCATTGCAGGAATTTCGAAGGGTTATTTTCCGGTTGCAGGTCAGGCCTGTTGCGTTGTTGAGATATCTCCGGGAATAGAGATAAACAGGCTCATGGACGTCGCGGTAAAAGCCACCGACGTGAAGCCGGGGTTACAGATTGTAGAGCGGTTATTCGGGATGCTCGAAGTACACTCCCATAATCAGGCAGATGCGCGTCAGGCCGGGACAGCGATACTGAATGTACTCGATCTGAACCAGGATGACAGAATGAAACCGAGAATCCTGACAAGCCAACTCATAAAAAATATCGATGACCACCATGCGCAGCTCATCAACAGGGTGAGACACGGAAACATGGTCCTCAAGGGAAACACGCTGTATATCCTTGAAATAGAGCCCGCCGGGTATGCATACTATGCGGCAAACGAGGCGGAAAAGGCCTCACACATAAATATTATCGAGGTAGTCGGTTTCGGAAGGTTCGGAAGGATATATATCGCCGGAGAGGAGGCTGAGGTGCTTATCTCGAAGGAGATCGTGGAAAAGAGACTGCAGGGTCTGACCGGGAAGGAGCCGGGCGGGAGTAAGGAATAAATACCGCGTCTTATAATGCACTATTATATATAAAAAAGAAACTTGAGTAAGGAGATGATGAATGGAACAGACCTATTCTGATGCGCTGGGTATGATCGAAACAAGAGGCTTTGCTTCAATGGTCGAAGCTTCGGATGCCATGGTGAAGGCCGCTAAGGTCGAGCTCATAGGATATGAGAGGATCGGCGGCGGCTATGTTACCGCTATCGTACGCGGTGATGTTGCGGCAGTGAGAGCGGCGCTGGATGCGGGCGGAAGGGCTGCCGAGAGAGTCGGGGAGGTCATAAGCGTACATATCATCCCGAGGCCACATACCAACGTTGATGAAGCTCTTCCTCTCGGAAGGACCCCGGCTGCCAAGAGTCCGAAGAAGTAGGATGCCGCAGACGGCAGTGGATTGTCGGATCCGCAGGGAAGATGCAGTTTGACCGGTTTGGAGGTGAATGCTGTGCCGAAAAACCGGCGTCGATGTAACGAAGACTTCCTGTTTTTCTGAAAACTGTATATTGTTCAAAAGGGGTGAAAACCAATAGGATGATCTTTATTGCCCGAAAAATAAAAATGATGTAAAAGGAAGCTCCCGATGATACTGGCAAAAGTAGTCGGAACTGTTGTCTCGACAAGGAAAGAGGAGAAGATAGAAGGAATAAAGTTCCTTCTCCTCGAGAAGATCGACCCACCGACCATGGAAGGAAGGAAAGATTATGTGGTGGCCATGGATGCGGTGGGAGCGGGCTTGGGAGAGATCGTGTTTTACGTGGCTGGAAGCAGCTCGCGGATGACTAAAGTCACGGAAGGGAAGCCGAGCGACGCGACGATCACGGCCATAGTTGACGAGATCGCCGTTGACGGCGGTGTTATGTACCAGAAGGATGCAGTATAGCTTCACTTGGCGGGAAGAGAAGATGCTTTTTGGAAAAGTAGAAGGAACCGTAGTATCCACGAGAAAAGAGGATAACATAAGCGGAACGAAATACCTTCTTGTCCGGATATGCAACCACCGCGGTGAACCGGACGAGGGGTATGTAGTGGCACTCGACCTTGTCGGTGCGGGAACGGGCGAGCTCATCGTTCTGGCCCAGGGGAGCTCGGCGAGGCAGACAGATAGAACCTATCAGAAGCCGATCGATGCGGTGATAGCGGGAATCGTCGACCTTGTTGAAGAGAATGGAAAGATAGTTTTCAAAAAGTAACGGACGGGTGAATCGCGGTGGAGATTGCTGAAGCCATCAAAAACAGCGGAATCGTCGGGGCCGGGGGCGCGGGATTTCCGACACATATGAAGATCGCGTCCAACCTCGATACCGTAATAGTGAACGGGGCGGAGTGCGAGCCTCTCCTCGCAAGCGACGAGTATCTTATGGAAGAGCAGAGCGGCAAGCTCGTAAGAGGGCTCATTTTTCTGCTCGAGGCATGCGGGGCGAAGAGAGGCGTCATTGCCCTGAAGCAGAAACATGAAGACGCCCTGCACAGTATTCGCAGTGCGATAGACGGCTCGGATAAGATCGATATATTCCTGCTGAGAGACTACTATCCGGCGGGCGACGAGCTGATCCTGGTCAATGATGTCACAGGCCGGATCGTTCCGGAGGGGGGTATACCTCCCCAGGTCGGATGCGTTGTCAATAATGTCGAGACGGTTCTCAACGTTTTCGAGGCCGTTGAGAACAACGCTCCAGTGACAAAGAGATTTCTCACACTCGCAGGCGGTGTAGAGAGGCCTTCGGTGGTTGCCGCGCATGTGGGGACACCTGTGAGCGAGATCGTAGAGCTCTGCGGAGGGTTTTCCGTCGATGATCCTGTTGCCGTTATCGGTGGCCCTATGATGGGGAGTGTCGTGACAGACTTCGAGACTCCGGTTACAAAAACGACATCCGGCGTCATCGTTCTACCGCGAAACCACAGCATTGTGCAGAAGCGAACGATACCGGTCGAGGTTATGGTAAAGAGGAGTAAG
>DATKZJ010000015.1:0-5204 GCA_035527995.1 Spirochaetota bacterium
GCAAATTTATTGAACTTCATGACATACGGTAAAAGAAACGAGTTGGCAGCTCCGTGCGGCACTTCGTAGAAAGCTCCGAGAGGGGCGCTCAAGGCGTGTACCGCGGCGTTGTTGACTGCCTGCATACCGATACCTGCATACATCGAAGCGAGAAGGAGCTCGCTTCTTGCCGCGATATTCGATCCGTCCTTGTAAGCGGTCCTGATATTTCGCCCTATCATCTCTACAGCTGCGAGTACAATCGGGTCAACGAGCTTCAGCGCCTTCCTGTTTGTATACACCTCTATCGCGTGGGTCAGCGCATCAAGCCCGGCGGCCGCGGTCACAGATCCCGGACAGCTCACCGAGAGCTCTGGATCGAGGATTGTAACGTCGCAGAGAAGGTAAGGGCTCAGGATGCCTTTTTTCAGTCTCTCCTGGTGATCTGAAACCACAGCCCCGATTGCAACTTCGGTGCCGGTACCGGCCGTTGTGGGTATCAGGATCGTCGGGATCCCTTTCTTTGTGATCTTGCCGTGTCCAAAGTACTGCCGGATACTGCCCCGCTCTCCGGCAAGAGCGGCAGTTACCTTAACAACATCGAGAGAGCTTCCACCGCCGACGCCTACTATGAGACCGGGCTTTTTCGCTCTCGCTTCCGTCAGGCACTGTTCGACATTTTCGATACTCGGATCTGATTCAACCCCATCGAACACAGAGCATACTCGCCTCGATGATGAAAGAAAGTCCCGGAGCCTGTCAACGATCCCGCTTTTCATCAATCCCTTGTCAGTGATTATAAGGATTTCTCCCTCTGATACGTCATTAGCGTGTGCTGCCAGGGTCTGTACTGCCCCGAGCCCGAACACAATTTTGGGAAGAATGAGCTCCATTGGGATAAATGCTTCTAACATACCGACCTCGATTATTTATGGTTATCGATCCGGGTGCGACGTATTATATCACCCGATTGGACATCCTCACAAAATATTTGTACCAGGTCATCGAGGGAGATGGCTTCACAGTTGCCGTTATCATTCGCTTCGCGTTTATCGGGTTCGAAACATCCACTTTGATATATATTTCTTCACCACCGTTTCCCGTTATCATATCAGCGGTGGACGCCTCCCTTTTGCATTCAAGTCTACCATTCGACTCCGGCGCCTTCCCGCATAAAGAGGATCGCAGCCTCACTCCCAAACCCCGAAGCTGCTTCTGTCACTATTGCTTCTTTCCCGTCAAGCTTACCCATAGAAAGACCTCCATATACTATTTACTTTGTCGGTCCTCCGCTACTACCCCCCTATCGAAACCTTGAAGCCGGCATGTGTAAATTTCTTCTCCAGCTCCATCATTCGGGACTCCGGCGGGGGCTCGACCTCTTCGAGCTGATATTCCATGCCGAGACGATCATACTTTGTTTTTCCGAGCCGGTGGTAAGGAAGAAGGGAGACCCTTATACCGGGAGTATGCTCATGCAGGAAATCGACCATCATGTTGAAGTTGTCGTCCCTGTCGTTGAAACCGGGAATGACGGGGATACGGGCAATGATCTCCTTCCCTTTTTCAGCGAGCATTTTATAGTTGTTCAGTACGAGCTCGTTTGGAACTCCTGTGAATTTCCTGTGCCGCTCAGGGTCCATCTCCTTCAGATCGTAGAGGAAGAGATCGATGTACGGAAGAGCATCTTCTATCGACTCCCATGGCACCGCCCCGCAGGTCTCGACTGCGTTGTGAATATATCTTGCTTTGCAGAGCTTCGCCGTCGCTACGAGAAAATCCTTCTGTTCGAACGGGTCTCCTCCGGAGAACGTGACCCCTCCTTTTGATTTTCTATAGAAGATCTCGTCTTTCAGCACCTCCTCGAGGACCTCCTCAGGCGACATCTCCCTGCCGAAAATCACGAGAGCCTGGGCCGTGCACACTTCACTGCATATACAGCAGAGTGTACAGAGGCTTCTGTCCACATTAACGCCGTCCTCTTCCAGAGAGAGAGCATCTTTTTCGCAGGCATCCACGCACCTTCCGCATCTGAGGCATTTCTTCACATTGTATCCGAGCTGGAGCGGCCTCTTCTGTGACTCGGGATTGCTGCACCATTTGCAGCGGAGGCCGCATCCCTTCATGAACACGAGAGTTCTTATTCCCGGTCCGTCGTGAATAGCGAACCGCTCTATCTCGAATACTATGCCGGTGACCAGCTTCTCTTCCCGGATCATCTCCATCCACCGTCTCAGTTTCTTTCGGGGTTTTTCCTCATGAAATCTATCTCTCTACAGACAAGCTCAGAGGCGGACGCACATGCTCATCCACTGATAGCATTAATATACAAATCCGAATTTTAGAGTCAAGAGGATATCGGACGGCAGGGATACTGCGCGGAACAACAGATTAAAATTCCTTGACACAGATTGCCTTTTCCCAGTATATGTACAGGCGTGCGTATGGAAAATCCAATCCTGGGTCGTACCGGAACACTCGATTTCGCTTCGAAAGCGGCGCTCTTCATGCTCGCATGCACCACTATCGTGACTCCCATATGCCTCGTTAATATAGGCAGCGAGCTTCAGATCAGCCTCGCTTCCCGTGGGGGACTCGAGACTGCACGGACAATACCTCTTATCGTAACGATTCTTGTCTCAGGCATTATAACAGGCAAAATCTCTACAAAACTCCTCATCACTTCCGGTCTCTGGCTTATGACAGCGGGTCTTCTTCTCATGGGCCTATCAAGAACCTACCCTGCAGCAGTAGTTGCCATGGTTATACTAGGGGCAGGGGGTGGATTCATTGAGGCGCTGATCAACCCGCTTGTTACTAACCTCCACCCCGATAACCCGGAGCTTCATCTCAATACGGCTCATGCATTCTTCTCTATAGGCATTTGCATATCTGTCCTGCTGTTCGGCGAGCTCCTGTCACGCGGCCTTTCATGGAGGATGCTCTATATCATAAGCTGTATCGGCACCCTCGGTACGGGTATCCTGTTTCAGCTCGCTCATTTCCCGGTGAGTGCTTCCGAACATTTCTCAGGTAAAGTCTATCTCCGGATTCTAAAGAAGCCTGTCTTCTGGATTTTCTTCCTCTCCATGTTTTTATCAACCGGAGCCGAAGGCGGTCTCACCTTCTGGACGGCGAGCTTCATCAAGAGCTACTACTCGGATGTCCCGAGACTCTGGGCTTTCGGCACCGCACTCTTCGGGTGTTCCATGGCTGCCGGCCGGATGACAGTGGGGAGATTGTCGGCCCGAATACCGCTGAAAACGATACTCATTGCCACGGCATTCACCGGTATCCTCGTCTCCGCGCTCATCGCATATACGACAAGCCTTTGGGTCATGCTGGTTCTCATCTTCGCCGCCGGTCTCTGCACGAGCCCGTTCTGGCCCTCAATACTCGCACTCGCCTCGAAACGAATTCACACTAACACTACAGCCGTTTTCACCCTTCTCATATCTTCAGGAATAGGCGGATTTGCAGCCTTCCCATGGCTCATAGGGGCAATAGCCGACCATACGGGCTTGAGAGGAGGGTTTTTCACCATTCCGCTTCTCTTTCTCCTCATCATACCGCTCCTCGTTCTCATGAAGCCGGAAAAATCTTAAAATCATTGATATCATGACACGACTAGTGATATCATTGGAGGTTATGAGTCTCTTAGGAGTCGATATAGGCACAACAGGCTGCAAGGCGGCGGCATTCGATCTGTCCGGAGAGGAGCTCTCCTCCTGCTATGAAGAATACCCGATCATCGTTCCGCAGAGTGACTACTGCGAGCTCGATCCCCGGACCGTGTGGGAAGCGGTCCGTGCGGTCATCGAAAAGGTCGCGCACGATGTGCGCGTTTCGGACCCTGTCCGCGCGATCGGAATCTCAACACTCGGTGATTCCGTTACACCGCTCGACAGCAGCGGAAAACCTCTGTACAACACAGTCGTCGGCGCAGCAGACAGGAGGGCTGTGAGGCAGGCGGGTTGGATAGAGGAGAGGGTGAGCAGAGAAGAGCTTTTTGCTCTTACCGGCGCACCGCTTCATGCGTACTGCACAATACCCAAGGTTCTGTGGTTCAGGGAGAATCTCCCGGATGTATACGAGCGGTGCGCGAAGTTCACTGGGTGGCAGGAGATCGTACACGGTAATCTCGGACTCGATCCGGCCATGGATTACTCCCTTGCGTCCCGCACAATGCTCATGGACATACATGAGAAGAGGTGGGCTGCAAAGCTGTTCGAAATCTGCGATATAGAGGAAAACCTCTTCTACCCTCTTGCGGAGTCGAGCAGCGTCGTCGGCAAACTCGATAGAGGACACGCCGCTCTTCTCGGACTGAAACCGGGAGTGAGTGTGGTTACAGGAGGGTTCGATCAGGCATGCTGTGCCCTCGGTGCCGGGGTGCTGAAAGGAGGAGAGGCTGCTCTCTCTCTCGGCACGCTCGAGGCGATCACTGCGGTGTACGACGCATACAGGCCTGACGTATCGCTTCTTCAGGGTAACTACGGATGCAGCTATCACGTTTTGCAGGACTTTTACATCAGCTTCGCATACCTCACCACTGCGGGTGCCGTGTTACGATGGTATAGGGACACCCTGGGGGGAGCAGAGATCGAGGAGGCGGCGCGAAGGGGGTGTGATCCCTATGAGGTGATGATAGACTCCACGCCCGATCGGCCGTCGGATGTTTTCGTTCTGCCCTACTTCACCGGAACGGGTACACCCTGGCTCGATCTGGAACAACGGGGGACCCTGTTCGGGCTCACTCTCGACACGGAACGTCCGGACATCATAAAAGGGATCCTGGACGGCATATGCTTTGAGACGAGGCTCAATATCGAAAGCATGATGCAGGCCGGAATATCGATCGAACGGCTGCGGGCGGTTGGAGGCGGATCAAAATCGAAACGCTGGATGCAGCTCATGGCAGACATCACAGAAATTCCGGTCGAGGTGATGCGGGCGGGTGAGGCGGGATGTCTCGGCGCAGCGATCCTGGCGGGCCTGGGAACAGGCATCTACAAGAATGAAGAGGGGATCGTCGAGCTCGCCATGGTCGTCGATACTTTCGAACCGAGAGATCGAAATCGTTCATCATACGAAGAACACTACGATAAATACAAAGATCTGAGGGAGAGGGTAAGGGGACTTAAGATGCCCTGAATGGCGCTCCGGTTCGCCCCCCTACTATTACTTTAAAAGCGACGGTGCTGATTTCAACTGCACGCTCGATA
>DATKZJ010000016.1:0-9312 GCA_035527995.1 Spirochaetota bacterium
TCCACCTTCCTATACGCAGGATCAGATGATGTCCCGGGCATGAGACTGATAGTCCCGGCCATCGGGCAGAGGAACTTTGCTCCGGAGAAGAGGAGGATGTCCCTTATCGGAAGGTTCCACCCTTTGGGCACCCCTTTGACGGACGGGTCATGGGTCAGGCTGAGGTGTGTCTTTACCATCATGGTGTTGTAGTCGGCGTACTTTGAATCACTTTCGAAAACCTTTGCCTTCTCTTCCGCTTCGGCAGCCCACGTCACTCCGTCGGCTCCGTACACCTCGCGTGCGATCGTTTCAACCCTTTTCCTCAGCGGCATGTTGAGAGGATAGAGGTATTTGAAATCGACCTTCTCCTCGCACGCGTCTGTAACTGCGTCAGTGAGCTCGAGAGCCCCGTCTCCACCTTTAAGCCAGTGTTCGGATGTGGCGCAGCGTGCTCCCGCCTCTTCCGCGTACTTCTTGACGAGAGCTATCTCGTCCTTTGTATCGGTGTGAAATGCGTTGATGCATACAACGGGTTTGATACCCGATTTATTCACCACCTTTATGTGGTGAATAAGGTTCTCTATACCCTTCTCGAGGAGCCCGAGGTTCTGTTTTGTATACTCATCTGCGAGAGGATGTCCGGGTACTACCCTTGGGCCTCCGCCGTGCATCTTCAGTGCACGTATCGTCGCCGTAAGCACGGACACATTCGGCTTGAGCCCGCTGAGGCGGCACTTGACATTCCAGAACTTTTCGAAACCGATGTCCGCGGCGAATCCGCTCTCTGTGACGTGGTAGTCGAACATCTTCAATCCCACTCTGTCCGCTATTATCGACGATTGTCCGACGGCGATATTTGCAAACGGTCCCGCGTGTACCATGCACGGCTGATACTCGACGGTACATGCCAGTGTCGGGTTGATCGCATTTCTCATCCAGGCGGTCATCGCTCCTCCCACCTCGAGATCATCCGCCGTAACCGGATTTCCCTTCTTGTCATAGGCGATCGTAACCTCCCCGACACGCGTGCGGAGGTCCTTGAGATCACGTGCGACCGCCAGTATTGCCATGAGCTCGGAGCTCACGGTGATCTGAAATCCAGACTGCATCATGAAGCCGTCCATCTTACCGCCGAGCCCGATGACGATGTTTCTCAAAGCCTGCGCACAGAAATCTATCGCCCATCGAAGCTCCATCCTCCTGGGATTGATGTCGATTCGCTTCAGTTTCCTCTTCTTGAGCTGATCGTCATCGTAGTTGAACTCATGCTGCATGCGGGAGGTGAGCGCAACCATGCCCAGGTTGTGAGCGTTTGTGATGTCGTTGATATCCCCTGTGAGCCCCATCGAGAACTCGGTCATAGGAATAAGGAGCGCGTTCCCTCCGCCTGCTGCGGTTCCCTTGATATTCATCGTCGGCCCGCCAGACGGCTGCCGTATGGCTCCGCCTACGTTCTTTCCCCTTTTACCGAAGCCCTCGATGAGTCCCATCGCTGTCGTTGTCTTACCCTCTCCAAGGGGGGTAGGGGTTATTGCGGTAACTTCAATATACTTTCCATCCTGCCTGTCTTTCAGTCGCTTGATGATTCTCAGGAAATCAAGCTTGCTGATTCTTCCGTACTGCATGACCTCCTCTTTCTCGAGTCCCAGCCGGTCACGCCACTCTTCCGGAGTCGGCATTTTCTTTTCAGCTTCCTGTGCGATCTGCCAGTCGGCCATTTTCGTGGCATCGTATGCCATTTCTCACCCTCCTCTCTGATTTAATTCCTCTTATCCTACGGTACTGATAAAATATTGTCAATAAAAAATGTTGAACAGGCTACGCCCACCCCACCCGTGCCCTGCAGAGCTCCCTTTCGTCCCGGTCTCTTTTGAGAGACACGAGATACGTACCATCATCAGAAGGGTTTCCGATGAGGATTGAAATCGTGTCTCCGTAAACGGATTCGGCGAGGAAGTCGATATCGAATCTCGCCGCCCGCCTGCCGGAAAGGGTATCATATGGAAAGCTGTTCAGTATCCATTCGAAATATCTCGAGCTGTTTGCGTGTCTGTTCAGGTCTATGTCGCAGAAGTCGACTGTGATTCTGCCGCCGTGCAGGGGGATGCCTGGGGCTTTTAGTCTTTCCAAAGGCCCCTCCAACGCCTGACGATCTTTCAGGAAAGGCATCGTTTCAGAAAACTCATTCAGACGCTGCGGGCGCCTCTTTTCGCTGTCAATAACAAGCCAGCCGCTCGCTGCCCTCGCGACTGCAGTTTCCCCACTGTCGATCACAAGGAAATCTCTCAGAGCGAATATGCCCTGAGTACCCTTGGACCACGTCTCCACCGTGAAGGGCTCCTCCCACAGCAGAAGCCGGTCTATCTCTATGCGGAGCCTGGAAAGAACCCAGAATTTTCCCTTCTCTCTCAGGCTCTTATAACCGAAATCGCATCGCTCGGCATGGTGCCAGGCGCTCTCCTGGAAGCAGTTGAAGAGACTCATGAGGGTTATTCTCTTTTCCTGGTCGACGTCATACGATTTTACCGTATACTTATCTTTCCATAGAAGAGGATACCCCTCCCGCACGCTTCTATCGTTCGTCATTCCAGCCCCCTGACTCCTTAAAGTACAAACATCTTGAGTCTCCAGTCAAAACAGAAATGGAATGAGCGCCCTTCTTTGTTCCGGGTAGTCGTCAAACAGACTTTTATACCACCTGTGGTGCGATCTCGAGCGCGGTAGGAGGTTTGCCATAGTCCACAGCGCGAACGTCGCTCCCGGAAGGGACCATGTGGCGATCGCCCATCCCGCCCACTCTACTATCTCACCGAGATAGTTCGGACAGGAGACCCATCTGTACAACCCTCCGTACGGGATACTGTAGCCTTTGGCTTTGGACTTCCTGAGATTAACGAGTATCTTGTCGGAATGAACGTTTATAGTAAAACCAAGGCCAAAGAGAAAAAAACCTGCTATAAACCTGATATCGAGGAGCCAGCGCTCCATGTGGAGGTCGGAGATGTAAAAGAGGTACCTCCCGTTGATATATGCGTTTATGATGTTGAAGAACCCTGCGGACAGCAGTATCACAACCGGCATGCGGTTGTTGCCCCCGCGTCTTTTAAGGGGGAATAAAAAGGAGCGGTATGAATAGTGGAACACCCACATACCGAGGAATACCAACGCAACTGTATTGCCGGGGCGGTTTCCCGCAACAAAGAGAAGGATCATCAGAAGAAGGGAGATCACCTCCATGAAGACCCACCCCCATGAGCTGTTTATCGTAGGCCCTCCGTCCGATTTCATATGACGGCCGTACGGTGCGGTCCTGAAGAAAAGCAGCACAAACGTGATGAGGGCGACGCAAAGCCACCCCGCGATAAAGATGTTGAAAAACTCAGTCTCAATCACTCTTCTTGCCTACTCTTTTTTCAAGTATCCGTTATCTCTGAACCAGTTTACCGTATCGGTGACTGTTTCGACAAAAGGACGCGGTCTGTATCCCAGCTCGCGTGCCGCTTTCTCGTGCGAAACGAATCTGTAGTGACGCAGTACGTTGAGCGATCCCCGTGTGAACACGGGCCGTTTCGAGCTGCACCTGCCTGCGACCGCGCCGAACGGCAGGAGGAGACGCGCAAGCCACATCGGCACCACCAACCTCTTCCTCCTGCATCCCGCAACTTCATCCACGATCCTACAAAGGTCATCCAGCGCCAGCCATCTGCCGGATAGTATGTAGCGCTCACCGCACCTTCCGCGCTTTTCGGCTGCGATTGCCCCTTGTACCACATCACGCACATCGACCCAGTTGAATCCTCCCTCTACCAGCACGCGGCGCCTGCCGTGTAACAGCGAAATGAGTGTGCTCCCGGCGTGTGAAGGCTTGAAATCGTTCGGCCCTACAATCGCCGTCGGTATTATAACCACAGCGTCGAGGCCGGAAGCTGCGGCGGTCAGCACATCTTTTTCTGCGAGCGCCTTGGACCTGTCGTACGCCATTCCACCTGCCGAATCGATGAGAGACCGGGTTTCATCAACAAGGTCTCTTCTGGGCAAGGGGTCGAACGAATGAATCGAACTGAAATAAACAAGCCTGTGTACCCCGCACTGCAGGCAAGCATCTATGGCGTTACGGGTTCCCTCCACATTCACCCTGAGAGTGTGCCTGTTATCGGTATAAGAAAGAGAGATATGCGCAGCAAGGTGGTACACCGAGCGTACACCCCTGAACGCACGAACGAGAGAAGGCGGGTCGAGGATATCCGCCCTCACGGCCTGCACCCCTAACCCTTCGAGTGCCCTCCTGTCCTCCCTCACAAGGGCGCGTACCTCCCTGCCCTCTTTCAGGAGTGCCCTGGTGAGGTTCGCTCCCACATGCCCACAAGCCCCTGTAACCGCAACCATAAAAACAGATCCACCTCCACTGTTCGGAGCCGTTATTCCATTTTGATCCAGCCAGTATACGCCATTCCAACAAATAAGTCAAATTTAACAACTATTCAGACACACTCCTCTACTTATCGGAATCCAAGCAAGATATTTCTGGCATTTTTTTCTCTAAAATAGTATAATTTTAACAATCTTCATAGAGGAGGAGCCATGTACGCCGAACAACCGTTAGCTCATTTTCTCGATAGACTCTGCTCCAAAAACCCTGAACCCGGCGGGGGAAGCGCTTCAGCGCTCGTCGGAGCAACGGCGGCGAGCCTCTCGGGCATGCTTGCCGCTCTCACCGTAAACAAGAAGGGTTACGAAAACTGTTGGGATTCTATGGAGCAGCATCTCAAAAGTGCAAAAAAGCTGAAGGAGGAGCTTCTTACCCTGCTGCAGAAGGATACTGAGGCGTTTGACGATGCCTCAAAGGCTTTCAAGCTCCCAAAGAACACAGAGGAGGAGCGGCGAAAGAGGACGGAAGCGATCGAGGTGGGGCTGAAGAAGGCCACAGAGGTCCCTTTCGCTATCATGGAAAAGAGCGTCGAGGTCTCGAGGCTCGCGAAAGAGGTGTTGAAAAACGGAAATGAGATGGCTATCTCCGACGGCGCAATATCGGCGCTCTTTGCCGAGGCGGCCTGTGTCGGCGCGATGGTGAATGTTTATATCAACTTTAGCTGGATGAAGGACAAGGAGTATGTCGCTAGAATAGAAAAGAAAATCGGCAAGCTCCTCGAAGAGGCGAAAAGTATCAAAGAGGAGGCTCTCTCGTATACCTTCAAAAAGCTGATAGGATGAGGAAAATCCTGGACAAGCTGGATACACCTGCTACCGTAGTAGCAGATGCTACCTTAGTAGCAGATGCTACTGTAGTAGCAGTCAATCTATAAGAAACGGAGGAGAAAAGTGAGCGCAAAGGTCATTGATTGCGTCGCAATCGCAAATGAGATTAAATCGGAACTGCAGGAAGAGATACAAGGCCTGGGGAAGAAGGGGATCACAGTAGGACTCGCGACTGTTCTCGTGGGCGACGACTTCGGCGCACACATGTACAGAAATCAGATAGAGAAGTTCTGCGTAGAGATGGGGGTACAGTATACGAATGCCAACCCGAAAGAAGACACGTCTGAGGAGGAGGTCGTCAAGATCGTAAAACAGCTCAATGATAACGAAAGTGTGAGCGGTATGATACCGCTCCGCCCGTTCCCTGAGCATATCTCGGATTATGCGATCATCAACGCAATCGCCCTCAACAAGGACATAGACTGCTTTCACCCGTACAACATGGGAAAGCTCACACTCGGGGAGATCACGTTTGCTCCGGCGACACCATCCGCCTGCATAGAAATCCTTGACCGCGAAAAGACGAACTTCGAGGGAGCAGAGATCTGTGTTGTCGGCCATTCCAATATAGTCGGAAAACCGATCTCCATTCTGTGCCTCAACAGGAACGCAACGATCACAACGTCGCATGTCTTCACCTCCATGGCTGGGAACCTCGCCAAGCATACTACGGTCGCCGATATTCTCATAGTCGCCGCAGGAAAAGCGGGGCTCATCACGGCGGACCTCGTAAAAGAGGGAGCTTTCGTGATAGACGTGGGCATAAACCGGGTCAAGGTGCTCGACGAGAACGGTAATCCGGTGCTCAATGAAAAGGGAAAACCAAAATCAAAGACCGTGGGCGACGTCGATTTTGAAGGGGTAAAACAGAAGGCTGGGAGGATAACCCCAGTTCCAGGCGGGGTCGGCGCGATTACGAACATGATGCTGATGGGAAACGCCATCAAGGCTGCAAAGGTTCACCATAATCTGGCATAAGCTGAAAGACGGCCGCAGAAACGCCTCAAAGTTCTGTGACAGAGGCTGTTAATACAACAGGATCGTCGATTCAAAAAATCGATACAGGTCCGTTACGATGAAACAGACAAAAAAAGAGGGTCCGGTTTCACTCCGGACCCTCTTTCTCGTGCCGGACGTCTAACCCCCATTTCTCACACAGGAATGTGGGGTTCAATCCCCGTTTCTCATGACTAACAGCAAACTGTAAGTAACGGGGCTTTTGACGCTTTCTTCACCGTAAATATTATTTTTTACATCTGCCAATGGCTAACGAATTGTTTAGAAAAACGCACTAATAATTCAGGTCCACCTGCAGCTTTCCTTTGCTCACGCCGTTTGGAACGATGCAGAGGATCCCGAACGGATCATCACCCTTCTGCACGAAGCGGTGGGACTCGTTCGGTTCGATGAGTACGGCATCCCCCTCCCGAAGGTCGTATTCCTCTCCTTCGAGATCGAGCTTTCCCTTCCCTTTCAGGACGAACACCTCGTGTTCGTAGGGGTGGAGATCAAGCGACGTTGCGCCTCCCTTATCCATCTCGAAGTATCTGAGCTCGAAGTTCGGTGCACCGAACTCCTCCACGATGAGGTACCTCACCGATACACCCTTCCTATATGATCTGTTGATACCCTTTTGCGGGATTTCATCCAGATTGATCTTGTACATCATAAGCTCCTGTCATTCTTCTGCTTTACCGGTATCTCATGGCCTATGAAACCGGCTGTGCAGGCCGTTTTTTGATACGCACCCTAAACCCCGATTCCCCACAAAGTTCAGTAAATCCACCGTAAGGGCGATTGCCGGTTATCGGGATTGAAACACGAGATTCAAAAGTACCGTAAAAATATAATACACCGTCATCCCGATGTTCTTTGACAAAGGGCATCGGCTTTAGGAAAGATACCTTCTTTCGTGGGGGGCCATACATGCTGGTTCCCCGTTTCAATCCTATGCAGTATGTTCCGGTTCATCCTTTGGAAAGGTTCGGGCTTTCGATAGGGGTGTGTAATACTAGAGGATATGCTCCAGAAATCGTTTTGTTCTGTCCTTATCCGGCCGTTCGAAGAGCTTGTCAGGGGACCCCTCCTCAACGATCTCACCCTCGTCCATGAAGATGACGCGATTCGCAGCCGCTCGCGCAAACCCCATCTCGTGGGATACCACCAGCATCGTCATCCCCTCCTGTGCGAGGGAGAGCATGACGTCGAGCACCTCCTTAATCATCTCCGGATCGAGTGCGGAGGTGGGCTCATCAAACAGCATGACCTTCGGGTTCATCGCCAGAGCACGCGCTATGGCGACCCTCTGCTGCTGACCTCCGGAAAGCTGTAACGGATACGACTCCACCTTATCTTCGAGGCCGACCCTGCGAAGAAGCTCCCTTGCCCACTCATGGGCCTGTTTCTTCACCATGCGCTTCACAACGATGGGTGCGAGCGAAACATTGTCCAGTGCACTGAGATGGAGGAAAAGGTTGAACGACTGGAACACCATTCCAGCCTCCTCTCTCACCAGGCGTATGTTGATGTCGCGGTCGGTAACACATACATCGTCTATCCAGATACTTCCTGATGTGAGGTCCTCCAGGCGGTTGATGCATCGAAGAAGTGTTGATTTGCCGCTCCCGGATGGACCGATAATGAGGATTACCTCCTGAGGTTTCACAAGGAGGTCCACCTCTTTCAGCGCAACGAGCTTTGTCTTCCTGATCTTCGGTTTTTTTCTTCTCTTGGTCTCATCTGAGGATTCTCTCCCGAGAACAGTGAAGATCTTTGTCGCTTTCTCTATTCTTATCTTGTAGTTATTTGACATCTCTGCTGAGCCTATCCTCCATCATTCCAACGAGCCACGAAAAGAACAGCGTGAGGATGAGATACACAAGAGCAACTACCGTATACGTCTCGAAGTATTCGAAGGTCCTCGATGCAAACTCCCTCCCCCTGCGCAAAAGATCGGATACCGCGAGAATAGAGACGAGTGAGGAATCCTTCAACAGTGCTATAAATTCATTTCCCAGAGGCGGCAGCACGACCCGCAGGGTCTGCGGCAGTATGATGTGTCTCATCGCCTTGCCTCGCGAAAGGCCGAGTGCGAGCGCTGCTTCCATCTGGCCCCGAGGAATTGCCTGTATCCCCGCCCGTATGATCTCCGCGAGGTATGCCCCATAGCACACCGCCATAGCAATGATGGCGGAAGTGATATCCGGGATCTTTACGAGTCTGCCCAGCGCGTAGTATATGTAGAAGATCTGCACCAGGAGAGGTATTCCTCGGACCACTTCGACGTACACTGTCGCAACACGGTTCACCACCCGCACCCTCGAAACCCTCCCCAGTCCCGCGATAATCCCTATGACGAGTGCGAGCATGATGGAGAGCACGGTGACCTGAAAGGTCTTGACGATACCGTCCGGCAGGAAACGGATGATGTTCTTGTAAGGATCGGGAGAGTAGATGACGAGGAATATCAGTATGCCGATAGCCCCGAAGAAGGCTATTCTCCATGCCGAGAAGATCTCCCTTTCACCCTTCTGTGGTATGAGTGTTGCGTCAGATATCGGAATCTTTTCCCTAGCCATTGTGTAAACCGTTTCTATCGTTTTTTTGCATAGTATGTAGAGCAGCTGTTGATATACGCAAAACTGTACAGCCCGGATGTATAATCATCCGGGCTGTATATTTAATAATACTTGTAAGCGATTACCTCAACCACTTTTTCTCGATCTCTGCGTATTTGGCGGTCCCTACGACCTTGTCGATTCCCCTGTTTATCGCCTCGAGCACCGCACTGTTTCCCAGTTGAACCGCAATGCCGTAGTACTCATCTGTAAAAGGCTTGCCAACGATCTTGAGCTTTCCCTTGTACGACTCGCTCTGCAGAGCGAAATCCGCTGCCACAGGTGTATCTGCGACGACTCCAGCGAGCCTTCCGTTCACAAGGTCTTCGAACGCCAGCCCGATCTCATCGTACTCCTTGAGTTTCACACCGGCCACCTTCTCCACCGCGAATGCGCCCGTGGTGCCTATCTGGGCCCCGAGGGTCTTTCCCTTGAGATCTGCAATCGTTGATACGCC
>DATKZJ010000017.1:0-12293 GCA_035527995.1 Spirochaetota bacterium
TCAAAGAGCGAGATAGCCCCTTCGAACATGCCTTCTTCGAGCATTCTGTATACACGGTCCTGTTTCACAAAAAGCGGATCGTCTTCAAAAGTTAACTGTCTATCATCTTCCATTTCAGGCTATTCCATATATGCATTCTTATTGGAAGCAGGGTAGGAACAATGAAGTTTTTTTACCATCAAAAAAATAATAACACAATTTTCGAGACTCTGTCAAATGATTTAAAGGTGTTAAAAGGATCGCTATTCCTGTCGACTATAGAAATGGAGAGCCAAGGCCTTCGATAGCCTCAGGCTATGCTTATATCAGGGAGGACCTTTAAAAGGAGAACCTTTTATGAAGAAGAGAATACTTATTTTCTTCGCGATCCTGCTGTGCATGACCTTCATACCGATACTCATATTCCCGAGGAACACGTCTGTAGAGGACGCCCAGTATGCGCTGGCCGTGGAGATATTCAAGGAGGGGCGGTACAGCGATGCGATAGAGGAGTTCGAGAGGCTGCTCATCGAGATGAAAACGAAGAAGTACCCGGACGCCTGCCACTACTATATAGGAAGCTCGTACTACTACCTAAAAGATTATAAGAGAGCAAAGCCGAACTTCGAGACCGTTGTAAAAAAGTACAAGGCAGGCAGTTACCACAGTGGATCTCTATACCTCCTCGGGAGGTGCGAGCTGATGATGGGTAACTATACGGCGTCTATACACTACTTCGATGAATACGTGGGGAGGTATCCAAAACAGAGCTACGCAGACAACAGCCTCTACTGGAAAGCTGAGGCGCTTATCAGCATGGACGACGTCGAAGAGGGCAGGCGGGTGTTCAAACAGCTCCTTAAGCGATATCCTTACGGAAACAAAGCGGATGCCGCACGTTTCAAGCTGAGGCTGATGGAGCTTGAAGATCGTATTGCAGAGCAGCAGAAACGGCAGAGAGAAGCCGGAGGGGGGCTGGAGGGAGAAGAGGCAGAAGCGTATATCGATGAGATAGGGAGCCTCAAAGAGAGGGAAAAAAGCTATCAAGACGAGATTAAGAAGCTCAATAACACGGTAGACCAGCTTAAGACCCAGGTCGATACGCTGAAACGGATAGCGGAGGCGGCTGAAGACGAAGAGGGGATGGTGATCCAGGAGAAGATACAGGTTCTGGCCTCATGGGAGAACGTCCTCGGGCTCAAGGAGCAGGCACTCACCGAGAAGGAGAAAGAGCTCGATCGCGAGTACGAGTGGATCATCAGGGTAAAGAAGGGGCTAGAGGGCAAAGCCGATGAATAGGAAATTGCCTGCCGTACTTCTTCTGTTTTTTCTCGGGAGCCTGCTCCCGATGAGTTCGCTTCCCTGGAGCTTGCTCCAGGCGGCAACGCTCTCCAGTTCCTCGATTTTTGTTGATGTCGACGATGAAACGGGGAGGGTCTTTCTAAAAACAGTAGAGGGAACCGGCGACCAGCAGGGGGATGAGAGTAAGAACCTGCTCTTCTACGACAGACCTCCTTCGAGCTACTCAGTTGTCTTTGCAGACGGCGATGCGTTTATCTTCGGAGGGGGTGCGGGAAGGTTTGCAAAACGGCCCTCCGCAGTAAACGGCATTATCGAAGCTGTATGGGAGAACGATGTTGTAGAAGTGAGCCAGAACATCGAGCTCGTGAGACCAAAGGGTGCGGCAGATACGGACGCCATTCTCGTCACATACAGCGTGAAAAACAAGCGAACTGTCAGTACAGATACAGGGCTGCAGATACTCTTCGATACCTGTCTCGGGGAGAATGACCCCTATCATTTCGAGATCTCCGGCGACCGCAGAGTGATGTATGAAACCGTGTATGAGGGGAGTGAACTTCCGCTGTATTGGCTTTCGGAAGAGACAGATGAAGGCTCGGCCTGTCTGAGAGGGATTCTTACAGGCAATCTTGTGACCGCTCCTGACAAGCTAATTTTTGCAAACTACCGCTCTCTCTCCCAGGAGATGTTTGATTACAAGGTGAGGAGAAAAAAGAGGTTCGATCTTCTTCCATACTCCAAGAACGACAGCGCCGTGGCGCTCCTCTTCAGACCGGCCGCGCTCAATGCCGGCAAAAAAAGAGAGTACAGGGCGATTGTAGGGCTCCCGGGCCCTGGAGAGTATACAAAAGAGGAAGCTTCGATGGAAGAGGAAATATCTCCTCCCGTATTGGGTGAGGATGTAGATCTGGAGAAATTGAGAAATGCGCTTCTTTCGATTGAAGGCTCGAGAAAGTTGCTGGAGATTATTAACGATTACTTAAAGGAGATAGACCGTGCGCTCGGAGACGGGAGCGCGGCATTCGAAGAAAAAGCCTTTTCAGACGAGGAGATCATGGAGATGAAAAAAAAGCTCGAAGAGCTCCTGGCCCGATAGGCTTTTGCATCGTGCTTGCTATTTCAGTTTTCCTGTGAGGTTCGAGAGCTTGAAATCCTTTCCAAGTTCTCTGCTCTCATCCTTCTTCCTTATTTCCTCCCTTTTATCGTACTGCCTCTTTCCACTGACAAGTCCGAGCTCTACCTTGACCTTCCCTCTCTTTACGTATACGCTCAGCGGAACGAGAGTGAGCCCCTTCTCTCGCAGTTTTGTGCCGAGTTTTGTTATTTCGCCCTTGTGAAGCAGAAGCTTGCGTTCACGGAGCGGATCGTGGTTGATACGATTGCCGTACGGATACTGGGATATATGAACGTTTTTCAGCCAGATTTCACCCTCTCTGAGATGACAGAAGCCCTCTTTCAGGCTTATCTTTCCATCTTTTGTGGATTTTACCTCCGTACCGGTGAGCGCTATTCCGGCTTCCATTCGCTGCAGAATATTGAAGTCGTGAAAAGCCTTACGATTTTTGGTGATTATTTTTTCTTCGCTTACCTTTTTTGACATGCTACTATTATAACAGAGTTTGATTTAAAGGGTCAATAGATAGGTGATATCTCTCTACATTCATATTCCGTTCTGCAGGAGCAAGTGTGCGTACTGTGATTTTCTCTCCTTCCCGACTGACACACAGAAAGGCTGGGGCTGCGATGTGTATGTTCGCTCACTGGTACGGGAGCTCTCCTTCTACAGGGGCGAGAGCCTGAAGACTGTATATATCGGCGGCGGGACACCCACCGTTCTCGAAACAGCGAGCCTCGAGAAGCTTTTTACTGCGGTGGGGGACCTGTTCGACCTCTCCGGTATGACGGAGTACACGATAGAGGTTAATCCGGAATCGCTCTCGATGGAGAAGATCGAGGTCTTCCTTCTGGGCGGAGTAAACAGGGTTTCCGTGGGAGTGCAGAGCTTCGATGACGAGGTGCTTGACAGGATGCACAGGCCCACGAGGCAAAAGGACATAAAGAGAAGTATAGAGCTTCTCAGGAGGGCGGGAATCGATAACGTCGGTATGGATCTCATCCTCGGCATCGGGAGCGAACCTGTTTTCAGAGAGGACTTAAGAAAGGCAATTCTTCAGGCGCCCGAGCACATATCGGTGTATATGCTTCACATCGGTGAAGAGACTCTGCTGAAACAGATGGAAAAAACCAGGTCTTTCAGGCCCATGGGAGAGGCCGCTTATGAACGGCTCTATCGCCATACTGTCCGGACCCTTACCTCGCGGGGGTATGTATGGTACGAAGTCTCGAACTTCTCGAAGGCGGGATACGAGAGCAGACACAACATGAGCTACTGGGAGGGAGAGGAGTACATCGGTACCGGGGTCGGTGCAGTCTCGACGATAGGTAACAGGAGAACAAAGAACACCTGCGACCTCAAGGAATATCACAGGCTTGTGAAGAGCGGTATGCTACCGGTGGCGTCCCAAGAGTCTCTCGGTGAGAAAGAGCTCCTCACCGAGAGGCTCTTGCTCGGGCTGCGGATGCGAAAGGGTATCGCTCTGCATGAGATCCTGAAGCCGATGGACAGTAAGGGACGGGATCGTGTATTGAGGTATGTTGATATGCTGAGAAAGCACGGATACATCGAGAAGGAGGAGCAGAATCTCGTGCTGAGTGTGAGCGGGACCTTTAGATCTAACTACATAGTCTCGGAGCTCTTGAGGGTGGTAGAGGGAGGCATGCCTCCTGTATTTTAGTTGACCAAATCCCCTATTATCGTTATCTTTTCAGCGGTTACGTTCCCGCAGTATATTGCTTGATAGTTACAAATACACTCGGAAAAAGAGACGCAGAGAGTGGAAAAAGGTCCGTATGAGCAAAAACAATATAGATAATAAAAAAACCGAGGAATACGACGCGCAGCCTGAAGAACAAGGGCAGAAAGAGAATAAAGGGGAAGCTAAAGACGAAGAAATCCCTTTAAATAGTACCGAAAAAGAGCAAGCAAGTACGACTGAACCGATCAAAAGCCCCACTAGCGAGCTTCTCGAGTCCCTCAATGAGGAAGATATCCAAAAGCTTCTATCCGCAAAACAAGAGTATGAGGAAAAAGACCAGATCATAGAGGAAAAGAACGAGCTCCTACTCGAGTACGAAGACCTCCTGAAGCGCCGGCAAGCCGAGTTCGAAAACTACACGAAGAGGGTGAAGAGGGATTTCGATGAGAGCAAGAAATATGCCACAGCGGAGCTCCTTCTCGATATACTAAACGGGATTGACAACTTCGAAAGGGCAATCGATTCGGCGAAGTCATCGAAGGATTTCGATGCACTGCTCGAGGGCATCATCATCACGGAAACCCAGCTCAAGAGTGTACTTGAAAAGAAGTATGGAGTTACAGTGATAGATGATGTAGGAAAAGATTTCAACCCGAACATTCATGATGCCGTCATGATGGAGGAATCCGACGACTTTGCGGAAGATACTGTGATCGAGAATCTTCAGAAAGGCTACCGGATGTACGATCGGATAATAAGACATGCAAAGGTGAAGGTGGCCAAGGCCATGTCCTCTCCCGATGAGCAGGAGGAGAGGGAGGGTAACGGTCCAGAATCCTCACCGAAAGGAGTATAGATATGGGAAAAATAATAGGTATCGATCTTGGAACTACAAACTCATGTATCGCAGTAATGGAAGGCACTGAGGCGAAGGTTGTCACGAACTCCGAAGGTCAGCGAACAACGCCCTCGGTTGTCGCGTTCACGAAAAAGGGAGAGATACTCGTCGGCCAGCCGGCGAAGAACCAGATAATTACAAATTCCGAGAATACTGTATATTCCATAAAACGTTTTATGGGAAGAAGATATAACGAGGTTAACAAAGAGATCTCCATGGTCCCCTACAAGGTGATACAGGGGAAGGGCGGTGATGCGAGAGTGCAGGTGAGTGATGGCGAGTTCTCTCCCCCCGAGATCTCGGCGAGAGTTCTCCAAAAGATGAGGCAGACCGCTGAGGATTACCTCGGCGAGAAGGTGACGGAGGCAGTCATCACGGTCCCCGCATACTTCAACGACTCTCAGCGCCAGGCCACGAAGGACGCGGGAAAGATCGCAGGCCTTGAGGTGAAGAGGATTATCAACGAACCTACCGCAGCATCTCTCGCTTACGGGCTTGACAGGAAGAAGGATGAAAAAATAGCTGTGTACGACCTCGGAGGGGGTACGTTCGATATATCGATACTCGAGCTCGGAGACGGGGTTTTTGAGGTAAAATCCACTAACGGAAACACACATCTCGGAGGAGATGACTTCGATCAGCGCGTCATGGACTGGCTTATCGAAGAGTTCAAGAAGGAGCAGGGCATCGATCTGTCAAAGGACAAGATGGCCCTGCAGAGACTGAAGGAAGCCGCGGAAAAGGCTAAGGCAGAGCTCTCGAGCGCAATGTCAACGGATATCAATCTGCCGTTTATTACAGCCGACGCGAACGGGCCGAAACACCTCAACATCAATCTCACGAGGTCCAAGCTCGAGCAGCTTATCGGGGACCTCATCGAATCCACAGCAGGACCGTGTCAGAGCGCACTGAAGGACGCTGGGATGAAGCCTGAGGATATCGATGAAGTAATCCTCGTCGGCGGTTCGACTCGTATACCGGCTGTGGTGGAAGTCGTAAAGCGAATATTCAAAAAGGAACCTAACAAAGGCGTAAATCCAGATGAGGCGGTAGCGCTTGGGGCCGCGATACAGGGTGGTATACTCACCGGTGAGGTCAAAGATGTCCTTCTGCTCGATGTTACCCCTCTGTCGCTCGGTATCGAGACTCTCGGAGGTGTGATGACGAGGCTCATCGAGCGAAATACCACGATACCTACAAGAAAGAGCCAGATATTTTCAACTGCTTCAGACAACCAGACTGCCGTGAGTATCAATGTCCTTCAGGGCGAACGCGAGATGGCCGGTCAGAACCGGACACTGGGAAGGTTCGATCTCATAGGAATTCCGGTTGCACCGCGCGGTGTTCCGCAGATCGAGGTAACATTCGACATCGATGCAAACGGCATAGTCCATGTATCCGCGAAAGACCTCGCAACCAGCAAGGAGCAGAAGATACGTATAGAATCGTCGTCCGGCATCACAGAGGATGAGATAAACCGTATGGTCAAGGATGCCGAGGTACATGCCGAGGAGGACCGAAAGGCGAAGGAGAAGGCAGAGGCAGTAAACCAGGCCGACAGCCTTGTATATCAGACCGAGAAGATGCTGAAGGAGTACGCGGATAAAATATCTCCTGAAGACAGGGAAAACATCGAACGGGAAATTGAAAATGCTCGGAAGGCTGTTAACGAGGGTGATGCTGCGCAGGTGAAGCAGGCGATGGAATCGCTCACGCAGGCATCCTATAAGATATCCGAGTCCATGTACAGGGAAGCCGCATCGCAGCAGGCACAGGGGCAGGGCGCTGAAGCAGGAGCGGCAGGTGCCTCGGCAGGTGCCGGTGATGAGACAGGAGAGCCCCAGGAGGCGGCCAGCGAGGAAGACGTCGTTGATGCGGAATACGAGGTCGTCGACGAGGACAACAAGAAGAACAGCTAGAGACAGAAGGTCCAAAAGACCGAGGGTCTTATGCAGCGGTCATGAAAGCGGAGAAGGGGTAGAGGATAGGGCGATAGTTTCCTGCTTTCGCTGAAGACGAGGCGCAACAACCGATCGTAATGTTCAGAACCTGCAATGCTTCGAATACTGGCCCTATAAGAATTCCTTATAGGGCTTCTTATTTTCACATGAGATGGCGAGATCCCTATGGCAAACAAGCGAGACTTCTACGATGTTCTCGGTATAGATCGAGAAGCCACTAAAGATGAAATAAAGAAGGCTTACAGGAAACTTGCCATAAAATACCATCCCGACAGAAACCCGAACGACAATGAAGCAGAGGAAAAGTTCAAAGAGGCGACCGAAGCGTACGAGGTCCTCGGAGACGAGCAGCGGAGAAAGGTGTATGATCAGTTCGGTCACGCAGGAGTTGGAGCTGGGGCAGGCGCTGGAGGTTTCCAGGGTTTCAGGAACGGTGCGGATTTCGAGGACCTCTTCGGCGGTTTCTCGGATATATTCGGATCCGATATATTCGAATCCTTCTTCGGGTTCGGGGATATATTCGGCAGGGGCCGGACCGGAGCTTCGAGAGGCGGAAGGGTACAGAGAGGCTCGGACATACGGTACGATACTCAGCTCACTCTTGAAGAGGCCGCATTCGGGAAGAAGATCGAGATCCATGTCGAGAGACACGAGCACTGCAAGGATTGCGGCGGAACTGGTGCCAAAGAGGGCAGCGGAACGATAACATGCCCTCAGTGCGGCGGCACAGGACAGGTGAGGAGAACACAGGGTTTTTTTACGATCGCATCGACATGTTCCATCTGCAGGGGTACCGGTAATGTGATAAAGGATTCCTGCCCCTCCTGTAAGGGTAACGGCCTCATCGCAAAAAAGCGAAAAATAGTAGTTGACATCGATCCTGGTATCGAGAACGGAAATGCCCTGCGTTTAGCCGGTGAGGGGAATGCGGGCGGGCACGCAGGTCCCAGCGGGGATCTTATCATTGTCATTCATGTAAAACAGCACCCCCATTTCCTGCGCAGGGGAAACGATGTCCTCTGCCGTACCCAGATCAGCGTTTTCCAGGCCCTGCTAGGGGCCGATATTACGGTGCCGACCCTTGACGGCAAGAAGGTAAAGATCACCATCCCTGCGGGAACACAGAGCGGGAAGATCCTGCGGCTGCGGAAAGAGGGAATTCCGTACCTCAAACGTAGGGGAAGAGGAGACCAGCTCATCAAGGTGACCATCAACATCCCAAAAGACCTCACTTCACACGAACGCAAGGTTATGGCGGAGCTCGCGCTTGCCAGGAAAGAGTCAGATTCACCTCCCCTCATGCCTGTGAACAGAATTGAATAGGGCACTTCACACGATTTAATCAAATAAAATTTGAAGTTTTGTACGTTTTCTTGTTATAATATGGATGGAAGACTTCACCGGAGTGCGAGACAACCTCAGAGGAGATTTCGAAAATATGGCAAGCAGCGGCGATAAGATAAAGATTGGTATAATTGGTGTCGGGCGAATGGGCATGTACCACGCAAACGTGCTCACAACACTGAACAACGATGTAGAGTTCGTGGGTGTGTATGATATCGACTCTGAGAGGTCCTCCTCCATTGCCGAGACATACAACACCCGCGCATTCGATTCCATCGAGGGCCTGCTGGAAAGATCACAGGGTGTGTGTATCGCAGTTCCCACACACCTTCATTACGAGATCGCGAAGCAGGCTCTCATGCAGGGAGTTCATACCCTCGTGGAGAAACCGGTTGCCTGCAACGTAGAGGAGGCGCAGGACCTCGTAAGGACGGCTAAAGACAGGGAGCTCATATTTCAGGTCGGGCATGTCGAGAGGTTCAAGGGAGCCGTGCTGGAGCTCCGCAATATCGTGCAAAACCCGTATCTCGTAGAAGCACGGAGACTCAGCCCATGGATCAACAAGGAATGGGATACAGGGGTTGTGCTGGACCTGATGATCCACGACATCGATATCGTACTCAGCCTGATAAAGAGCGAGGTGCTCCATATCGACGCGGTGGGGAAGATCGTGAAGAGCAGCTACGAGGACATAGCGTCCGCAGTGCTTCAGTTCGAGAACGGAGCGATTGCAAATATTACCTCGAGCCGTCTCAGCGAGACGAGGGTAAGGACGATGTCCATATCGCAGCAGGGCGCCTTTGTCAATCTGAACTTTGAGACCCAGGACATCAATATCTATAGAGGCTCCTCCGCGAAGTTCTTTGTAGTGTCGCAGAGAGAGATAGATTACAAACAGGAGTTCTTTGTCGAGAGGGTGCTGGTCCAGAAGGAGAATGCACTGAAGGAGGAGCTTCAGCATTTCGCAGACTGTATCGCCGGCAGGGCCGCGCCTATCGTTTCAGGTGATGATGATATAAAGACTCTGCGAATCACGCTCGAGATTGTGGATAAAATTTACGGTAAGCTGAACTCCAGTTTTGGGGGTTAAGTTTTCTCCCAAATAGTGTGGACAAACCGGCAGGGGTTTAGAATGAAGAACAAAAGGAAGACGTATATCATCGAGGGGAACTTTCAGGCGAGGTTCATCCTGCGGTTTGTGCTTTTGATCGTAGGAATTACCCTCCTTTCGACCGGCAGTATCCTCCTTCTCTTCTATCTAAAGCAAAACTACGGCGGTGCAGATCCGGGCGGCATAGTAACACTGCTGACGCCGGAGGGCACGCTTGATGTATCGAACCTCTTCGGAGCGGTGCTGACCCCGCTTATTGCCGCCAACCTCCTGGTTCTGGCTGTCAGTGTCCCTCTCTCTCTTTTATACTCCCATAAGATCGCTGGACCGATCTACAGGCTCCAGCAGAGCTTCGATCTCCTCCTCTCGGGAGAGATGAATTTCATGATTAACCTGCGGCGGCAGGATGAGTTCAAATACCTGGCAGACAAGATGAACGCTCTCATAGACTGCATGAGGAGAAATGTCGGAGAGGTCAGGTTGAGCTACAGGCTGGTACGAAAACGCACAGGCGAGATCATGAAACTCGCGAACGCGGATACTGTTGATATGGAATCTCTCAAAAAAAAGATACTCGAGCTCGAGCGCTTTTTCAAGGAGAGAAGAGAGCCTTTCAGCTATTAGTGCGGTTTTCTCACAAAAATAATACAGACCCCATTAAAACCATGACATGTCTGATTTTACTGAGAGAAAAGCGCTAAAACGGCAATTTCTCCAAGAGAAATTGCCGTTACCCATTCAAAGACGGTGTGCGTTTAAAAGCTGAGTTTGTTTATTGCTTCCATTGCAGCGAGCTTGATACTGCGTTTGTATTTTCCCCTGACAATCTCCACGAGAGGTGAGAATGCGGACTGATCCCCGATTTCACCCATCGCTTCGACACACGCGAGAATAAGCCCGTCGTCCGGCCCCATCGTCGAGGATGTCGCAATGATTCGTTTGAGATAGTAAATAGATTCGGGCTTTCCTATCATGCCGATGGCATAAGCGGCGGAACCTCTCACGAATTTATCGGGGTCATAGCGAAGCGTTCGGTAGAGATCTCGAAGCGCCTTCTCGTCCCCTATCTGGCCGAGAGCCTTCGCGCTTGCAGCCCTGACGTCCCAGTAGTCGTTCGTCACCTTTCCGTACTGCCTGATAACGAAGAACGTTCCCTGGCCGAGTCCGTATACAAGGGCCTCGATCACCTTTTCATCGGTCTTTCCGATCTCGCCCAGTTTTATTGCCGCGAGGAGCTTGCTCTCGTTGGACCCTTCATACATTAGATTAGCATAATCCTCCGGTGTGGGGTTTTTCAAATTCATGAGGTACTGTTCTGTCGATACTTGAGCACCTGCTATACAGTAGCCCATTGCGATTAAAGCCACCAATAGATAACAAACTGTTCTCTTCATTATCATCCTTCCTTCTTCCCCTTTTTGGAAAAAATGGGAATGGTAACTTTCTATTTTCTATAGAATTATAACAGCTTACGGTTTTTTTTCAATCTCTTTTTCATCGAAAACTGTCGGATCGAGTGGAACATGAGGTTCAACAGCCCGGTTGACCGGTTTATTGAGAAGATCTCCTATCCTTTCGGCCCCAATAGAGATGTTCGGTCTGAGAAAAGTGACATTCTTGTATGTTATCTCTTCACCCTGCTCGATAGGGACGGTCGTATAGATCCCTCTCCTCGCATAGACTCTTTCCTCCTTTTCTCTCGCCGGAAGCCTCCTCTCTGTGGGACCGAGCATGGACTCCGCGCTTCTTACCCTGCGGACGAGTTCGGCAAACTCTCCGGGATCCGCCGAGCTGTTGTGGTCTGCTCCCTCCTGCCTGTTATCGAGAGTGAAGTGCTTCTCCATGGCACGTACTCCTTTTGCGACCGCAATAGGGGCGGCTTCCGGCCCTAGCGAGTGGTCTGAGAAACCGACGGGCATACCGTACCGCTCTTTCAGCCTATCGATAAAGTTGAGATTCAGAAGCCGTGAGGGTGCCGGGTATAGCATGATACAGTGCATCACGCAGATAAAGGGCAGATTAAATCCCTGAAGAATACTGACGGCCCTGTCAATCTCATCGATACGGCTGGCGCCGGTTGAGATGAAGACGCCCTTGCCCTTCTCCCCTACCTTCTCGAGCAGCGGGAAAAACGTTATGTCCCCAGAAGAGATCTTGTAAAAAGGCACAAACGGGTCGAGCCTGTCGACCGCTTCTATGGAGAAGGGTGTTGAGAAATAGACGATACCGTGCTTCTGGGCCTCATGCGACACCGCCGGGTGCCAGTCGGGCCTGAACTCGAGTCTTTTTATGTCAGCCTGCCACTTGCTGTTTTTGATCTTCATCGTTCTCTCGTAGTGAGGAGGTGAGAAGAGCGAGCCGAGGGTATAGTCCTGAAACTTTATTGCATCGGCTCCGGACTTCTTTGCACTTCGGACGAGCTCAAGCGCTGTTTCGAGATTTCCATTGTGGTTCGATGATGCCTCTGCAATAATGAACACTTTGTCAAACATTTATCAGTATCACCCCGACAGATTTATTGAATCTTTGCCATTTCATTATTATACTATAGGAGTCGTATAACAAAAACAGTTTTTTGGAGTATTTTCCCGAATGATGAGAACGGCTATATATCCGGGCAGCTTTGACCCTCCAACGAACGGCCATTTCGACATCATAAAGAGATCCGCCAAGGTTTTCGATCATCTTATTGTCGCAGTTGGGGCTAATTCGGTGAAGAAATACTTCTTTGCGGTTGAAGAGAGAGTAGAGATGCTCAAAGAGATCGTGAGTGAGTATGAAAACATCGAAGTGAGCTGTTTCGACGGTCTTCTCGTCGAATACGCGGCAAAGGTCAATGCGGTAACAATTATTCGAGGGCTCCGTGCCCTCTCGGATTTCGA
>DATKZJ010000018.1:0-27319 GCA_035527995.1 Spirochaetota bacterium
CCGTAGAGCCGATCTACATGACGACGAGGGAGCAGCGTGAGGAAAAATTGAGGCATGCGGGACACAACCTTTTCTACATCCCGGCGCGTGACGTGATCATCGATCTTCTGACGGATTCCGGAACATCGGCTATGAGCGCGGCTCAGTGGGCGGGGATCATGAGGGGCGATGAATCATACGCCGGCTCCGAGAGCTTCTACAGGCTGGAGGAGGTGATCAAAGATCTCACCGGCCTCACATACATCATACCCACCCACCAGGGAAGGGCCGCGGAACGGATCCTATTCTCAGCCTGCGCGAAATCGAACGCGGTTATTCCGAGCAACTCCCACTTCGACACGACGCGTGCGAATATCGAGTACTCGGGAGCGGAGGCTGTCGACCTCGTTACCGAGGAGGGAAAGGTCCCTTCCCTCGTACATCCGTTCAAGGGGAACATCGATACGAAAAAACTGGAAAAACTGATAAAAGACCGCGGGCCGGAACGCATCCCGCTCTGTATGCTCACAGTGACAAACAACTCCGGAGGCGGACAGCCCGTATCAATGGCCAACATACGGGAGACGAGCGATATCTGCCGTTCCCATAAGATACCTCTCTTCCTCGATGCGTGCAGGTTTGCAGAGAACGCCTACTTCATCAGAAAAAGGGAAAAGGGGTACGAGGGCCGGTCTCTGAAATCCATTGCCCAGGAGATGTTCTCCTACACAGACGGCTGTACAATGAGCGCGAAGAAGGACGGTCTCGTAAATATCGGGGGGTTCCTCGGACTGAACAACCGGGAGTGGGCTGAAAAGGCGCGAAACCTTCTTATCATGACCGAAGGGTTTCCGACATACGGGGGACTCGCGGGCAGAGATCTGGAGGCAATCGCCCAAGGGCTTGTCGAGGTCCTGGAAGAGGAATACCTCAGGTACCGCATCCGGTCCGTCGAGTATCTCGGCGAAGGCCTGCAGAAGCAGGGAATCCCGATCATCCAGCCTCCGGGAGGGCACGCGATCTATATCGATGCGAAGACCTCGCTCCCCCACATCCCGCAACTCCAGTATCCGGCCCAGGCTCTCCTCTGCGAGCTCTACACCCATGCAGGGATAAGGGGCGTCGAGATAGGAAGCGTGATGTTTGGAAAAAAAGACCCGCAAACCGGTGATGAGACACCCCATGAAATGGAGCTCGTCCGGCTCGCAATACCAAGGCGGGTATACACACAGAGCCATATAGACTACGTGATCGAGGCAGCCGGCGAGGTTTACACGCAGAAGGAAAATATTCAGGGATTGAGGATCGTGTACGAACCCCCTCTCCTGAGACACTTCACTGCCCGGTTCGAGCCCTTCTGATCCACGATCACCCAGGCAGGGTCTTCGGAAGGAACGGGGGTTCTTTTGATCGACGGATTCGGGAAAAACGCTATTGCATCCCGGCCGCTGCTTTCCGCCGATCGCTCGTCCCGACTCGTTCTAAAGTCCGGTTGGGCGGATAATCTTCACTCCCGCTTAATTCCGAGGTCCCGCTCCGCTTCTAGGAAACAGCCCCTGCTCATGGGGTTATAGGCGGTGACCGCTTCCAGGAGAACACGCAAAAAGCTCAGATTATATTACCCCGTATGAGGCATGCGGTCCTGCAGAAATAAATCTTTTTCTCATCCATCCTGTTCTTATTATATTGGACTTTATGCGATCGCGGGCAATAAGCCCGGGATTGACGGTCCGAAGCATGCTATCGTTTCGGCACATGGGCTCTTTAAAAAACCGACGGTTTCAAAAACCGACGGATATTTCCGGACAATACCGGTTTCTCGAAGGCGGGACCTGAAGAAAAATGTACATAGACGATAGTATCCTGGAAAGGCTCGACAGGGAAGGATCATACGCGTTCAGTGTATACGAACCGGACCGCACCGAGGTGGTCCTCGGAAGATCGTGCAGGGCAGATGAAGATGTAATGGTTGCCAGATGCTTGGAGGACGGGGTGCCGATACTGAGACGGGCAGGCGGCGGGGGCACCGTTGTGCTCTGCCGTGGGGTTGTGGTCGTCTCGGTGGCGGGCAGTACCGATACACCCTTTGCCCTGAAACAACACATGACAGCGGTGAACGAAACCATCATTGCAGGGCTTGCAGGCCTCGGGGTGGAAGGTCTCGCAATAAAGGGAATTTCCGACATCACAATAGGAAACCGGAAAATCCTCGGCGCTTCCCTGCACCGGAGAAAAAATACCGTGCTCTATCAGGGAGCGCTGCTCGTGGACCCCGACATGCATATATTTGAGAGGTATCTGAAGCACCCGAAAAAGGAACCCGACTACAGAGAACAAAGGTCTCATAATGAATTCCTGACCTCCCTCTCTCTCGAGGGGTATCGATCGGACAAGGAAAATCTCATCCGTGGTTTGGAAAAAGGACTGAGTGAGGGCCCCCCGTGGAAGGGGCTTTCGCAACGGAGCCGGGCTCGAACTAAAGTTCGATTGATCTTTAGGCCAATCTTATATACTTTATCCACATGGCAAACGATCAACGTACAAGAATAATATCCATTGCCGCTTCCATAGTCCTTCTCATAATGCTTGTTCTCATCCTGAAGACCCTGAAGGGTATATTCATTCCCCTCCTCCTCTCCATATTTATCACTTATCTCTTCGCACCTGTGGTGGAATTTCTGGCAAGGTTCAAGGTGCCGAGGGTATTGAGCCTGTTCATCCTGCTCATAACCATCTTTCTTATAGGGTTCTTCTTTGCCCGGATCGTCATCAACAACGTGAAGGACTTTATCGCATACTGGCCGTCCCTGGAAAATGAGGTGTTCAGAAAAACCGGGGGGTTTTTCGAGAGGTACATGGATCTCGATATCCGAAACATCACCAATTTCATCCGGAGCGCGAAAATCCAGGAGTTATTCTCGAATATATTCACAGTCTCATTCTCCGTAATCGGCAAGTTCCTTGTCACCATACTTCTACTCATATTTATATATCTTTCATACCACAACTACCCGAGCCTCATCCGAAAGGCGTTCGATGCGGAGAAAGCCGACCGTATATTCAAGATAGTGGGAAACATCAACGAGCAGATCACAAGATACATATTCATCAAGACGCTCATCTCAGCGGGAACAGGAGTGCTCACCGGTGTCACGTGCAAGCTCCTCGGAATCAAGTTCGCCGCGCTCTGGGGCTTTCTCGCGTTTCTTTTGAACTACATCCCGTACATAGGCTCTTTAATCGCGGTAATCCTCCCCATCATGCTCTCGTTCCTCCAGTTTCCCCACTCCTTCATCCCTTATCTGACGATCGTGGTGCTCATACTGATCCAGATCGTTATCGGGAGCTTTCTCGACCCGGAGATCATGGGAAACAGGTTTAACCTCTCGCCCATCATCATCCTCATCTCACTCTTTTTCTGGGGTTACGTATGGGGGGCCGTGGGGACATTCCTTGCGGTGCCGATCACTGCCATCATAAAAATCGTCATCAGCAACATCGATTCGCTCCGATTCATCGCCGTACTGATGAGCAAGAAGGCGGACTAAACCGTTTCGCTTCCGCCACCTGCAGGGTCTTCGCTACTTCAGCTTCACATTTGCTCCATACTGATACATTTCCTTCTCTGTCTTCATCTCGAGCTGATCGATTATGATACACCCCTGCCGTTCCATGTCCGCCATGAGCGCGAGGAGCGCCTTCCTTGCTCTGGTCCCGCTGTCAGAGGTAAAAGCTATCGAACGCTTTCCTGAAATTCCTCCGGCCTTGCTCAGTGCGTCCTTCAGTTTCGACGGTGTCCGCACCTTGAACATCGACGGGGCGTATGTCCCGACAAAAAGCAGCCTGCAGGCGGCTATACCGCTGAATCTGTCGGATTTGTCGGGATAGAGAATGACCTCATCCCCCTGCGTTTCAATGCCCTTTTTCAGCGATACGGCGAGCTTTTCGATAAGGGGCTTCTCTGTGGAGTACACTATTCCTATGCGCACGCAAACCTCCGGAGTTTTTTTTAATAGTATGACAGAAAGAACATAAACTCAAGGTTTAAACGAAAGAATGGGCTTTTTTATTGCTCGGCCAGCTCGCTGGCCGAGCAAGATGGCCGGGCAGATGTCGAGATTTAATACGAAGTGTGCAGCTGACGCTTGTTTTCCATACGGTCCTCATAGTATAATAGTGTCATATAAAATATGTGGAGACTCTTAATGATAGAGGAGCTTTCGAACGGTCTGAACAGCAGAATCGTCACCGTGACACTGAACCCTGTCTTCGACAAGTCCCTGCTGATACCAGACTTCAGACCGGGCGGTACATTCATTGCGGAAGAATCGTTGACCCTCGCCGCAGGAAAGGGAGTAAATGTCTCGCGCGTTCTGAAAAACGTCTCTATAGATTCTATCGTCTCGGGGATCCTTCCCAGAGAGGGGAAAGATATCTATCACAAGCTCCTCGAGAGTGACGGGTTTACTCACGACTTTATCAGCACAGAAGGTGTCATTCGGACGAATGTCACAATAGTGAGCCGGGCACACGACGGTGAAACACACCTGCGTGAGAGAGGCCCAACGGTCCGTCGATCCGCGCTGGATCTCCTCAAAAAAAAGCTTGTGACTCTCATAGAGGACGAAACACTCTTCGTCTTTTCCGGGAGCATTCCGGAGGGGCTTCCTTCCTCTTCCTACGGGGATCTCATCGATGTCGTAAAGCGGTATGGCTGTTCGGCTTTCCTCGATACCTCGAAAAACGCCCTCCGAAATGCCCTCTCTTCCGGGCCGCTTTTCATAAAGCCTAACCTGAAGGAGGTTCAGGACGCCCTCGGCTATCTCCCCGGAAACAAGGAGGAGCTGAAGAAGGCCTGCGCTGATTTTCACGCTCTGGGAATAGAGAACGTGATGATCACCATGGGAAAGGACGGAGTCGTGCTCTCGAGAAAAGATGAGATCGTACTCGCCAGGGTCGAAATATCCGCTCCGGTCAACAGCGTAGGCTCCGGAGATGCGGCCGTAGCAGGGAGCGTTATAGGAATCCTGAAGGGTCTCAATACGAAGTCTATAGCACGACTTGCCTGTGCATTCGGCGGAGCGAACACCCTCGTGTCGGGGGCAGGGATGTTTCGCTATAAGGACGTGGAACGGCTGTACGGCAGGATAAAGATCCTATCTCTTCGATAGACCCATCCGCTTCATGAATATCCTGACAAGCTCCATGATGTCCCGGTTTTTGAGGACAAGATTCAAAATGAGATAGACGAGGATTCCGAACAGAAGCAGCAGAAGGGTTAAACCTGCGTTATACACCCTGCTTTTTGCCATGATATCGCTAAAGAATCTCTTCGCGAAAAAGAGGCCGAGACCCATTCCGGAAGATGCGAGTAGGGACTTGCAAAAAACGATGACTGAAGACCTGTCCAAAAACGGCCCGACCCTCTTGAAGAGAATGAAAAACAGCAGGAGGAAGTTACTGACTGCAGAGACAGATCCCGCGAGTGCAATCCCTCCGAGCCTCAGCGGCCCCGCAAGGAGCACACAGAGGACGATGTTTAACGACATGGCAATACCCCCGACCCATACAGGGGTTTTTGTATCTTTTTGCGAGTAGAACATCTGGATCAGCACCCGAGTACCGCCGACTCCGCTTATCCCTATCGCCTGAAAGAGCAGCGCGTAGGAGACCATGACCGCCGAGTCCTCGACGAACTTTCCGTACCGAAACAGCATGTTCACTATGGGATACCTCAGGATCATCAAACCGAAGGTCGCGGGGAATGTGATGAGAAAAGTCATTCTCAGCGCGAAGTTCAGTATGCGCTTCATCGCCTCCGGATCACCCCTCGAAGATTTCTCGGAAAGCGCGGGGAGTATGACGGTGGATATAGCGATAACGAACACTCCCAGAACCACCTCCACAAGCGTATTCGAGAACCGAAGCGCGGCGACAGACCCCTCTTCCAGGTATGCGGCGATGAACTGCGAAATGAGTGCATTTATCTGGTACACTCCTGCTCCGACGGCAGCCGGCAGCATGAGCAGAAACACCTTTCTCACACCCGGGTTTCCCCAACTGAAAGAGAATCTGTACCCCATGTCATGCCTCTTCAGAAACGGAACCTGGAAGAAGAACTGGAGAATCCCGCCGATGATCACGCCGATCCCGAGCGCAATCGAAGGTTCTGAAATCCGCATGCCGAGCCCGAACCCCACCGTGATGATCGATATATTGAGCAGTATCGGGGTACACGCCGAGGGGATGAAGACCTTGAATGTGTTGAGAATCGCCTGGGTAAGTGCGGCGAGGCTGATGAAGAGTATGTACGGAAACATCAGCCGCGTAAGAAAGATGGTAAGCTCCAGCTTCCCCGGAACGGCTGCATACTTTGGCAGAAAGAACCGCAAAACAGGCGCGATGCCCATAACGATACAGACGCAGAGTATGAGAAAGCACACCAGGAGAGTAAAAAAACTGTGTACGAACTCTGATAACTCCCTCTTTTTCCCGCCTTCAACATAATCTGATAAAACGGGGACAAACGCTACGATGAGGGCCCCTTCCCCGACCAGTCTCCTCATGAGATTCGGAAATACAAAAGCGAGAGAGAACGCATCGGAGCTCCCTGAAGTCCCGAGCAGGTAACCTCTGAGCCACTCTCGTACGAGTCCGAATACCCTGGAAGTAAACGTAACAGCACTGATGCTGAATGCAGACCGGGCAATTTTTCTGTTCTCCATACGAATCCCTCGTGACGTATCCCTCGTGACATCTCCCTCTTGGAGTACCGCTAGTCCTCGTATCGTCAGAACCAGGTGTAGTGATTAATCATGTTCATGCGAAGTGACACGCGACATAGTGGCCCTTCTCCCGTTCGAGAAGCTCGGGCACTGTACTGCTGCATTCCCTCGGAAACCACTGCTTCTGAAAGAGCACACAGCTCGATTTGTAGATGCAGCCGCCCTCGGGCAGACGATCGAAGAATCCGATGCTCTTAGGGTTCCACAGGTACATCGTATACGGATGGAGAGGCTTCTCCCGTATCACCGAGATTCGGGCATACTCGACGATCCTTCCGCTGTACATGACAGCCACGGTGTGGCTCAGCATCTCGATTATCCTCAGGTCGTGAGAGATGAAGAGGAGTGAAATATTTTTCTCCTGCTGGATGCTTAGAAGCAGGTTCGCGATCTGTGACTGAATCGACATATCGAGAAGGGCAAGCGGTTCGTCTGCTATTATAAACTGAGGCTCAACAGAGAGGACCCTCGCGATATCGAGGCGCTTGATTTCACCGCCTGAAAGGTTGCCGATGAAGTTATCCAGAGTTCCTCGGCTCAGGTTTACCCGGGAGATGAGAAAATCGATCCTCTCACGAAGCTCTCTCGGTTTTAAGTCATAGTACAGCTTCAGAGATTCCTTCAAAGCGTCGTACACATTCATTCTTGGATTGAAAGCCGAGCTCGACTCCTGAAAGATCATTTGAAACTGTTTCCTCAGCGGCCGCAGCTCTTTCTCCTTCAGGCGTTCAAGATCCCTGCCCTGAAATCGAATCCTGCCGGAGTCAGGATCGATGAGCCTCAGAAGAATTCTTCCCACCGTTGTCTTCCCGCAGCCGGACTCACCCACGAGCCCGAGTGTCTTTCCTTCCTCTATGGAAAGGCTCACATCCTCGCACGCCTTTATTGTCTGTTCCGAGTGCGGGCTGGAGAAATATTTGTAAAGTTTATGTGCCTCGACTATCATGTCAGCCATTTTTTTAGTTTGCATACAGCCAGCAGCGTATCGAGTGTCCGGGGTCAACCTCAAAAAGGTCCGGGCACTGCGTCCTGCATTTCCTCCTGATTTTTCCGGTGGCGTAAGGGCATCTGGGAAGGAATGGGCATCCCGTGATCTCTATCTTGTTGTCAGGGACGATTCCCTGGATCTCCTTCAGCTTCTTTCCCCTCTTGATATCGGCGTCTGTCGGGATCGACGAGACGAGCGCCTCGGTATACGGATGTTTTGGAGACCTCCTGACCGTGACCGTTTCCTTCCTGCTTCCCTGTTCTACTATGAGCCCCGCGTACATCACCGCTATACGCTGAGCGATCGTCCTCACGATCCCGATATTATGGGATATAAAAAGAAGCGCCATGTTACGCTGGTCCATTGCCTCCTCGAGGAGCTCTATGATCCTGTGCTTATTCGTGGTATCAAGACCGGTTGTGGGCTCGTCTGCGATGAGCAGCCTCGGATGAGAAGCAAGCGCGATCGCAATGAGCACCCTCTGCGACATACCGATGGAGAGTGCGTCCGGGTGCATGTTCATCACCGCACCGGGGTTGAAGATCCTCACAGAGAGGAGCAGCTCTTCAGCCCTCTCTTCGAGATCCGACTTTGTTTTGTCCCTCTCGAGCCACTGGATCGCCCTGATAAGCTGCTGGCCGACGGGTACAAATGGATTGAGAGCCTCTCGAGAATTCTGAAATACCATCGATATGTTTTTACCTCTCATCTCCTCCATGATACGGTTGCTTCTCCTCAGCCACTTCTCCGAATCCTTGATGACGGTGAAAGGATCCCGGTCGAACCTTATGCAGCCGTCCAGTCCGCAGAAGAGGTCGAACATCTCTCCCTTTCTGCAGTCCCTGTGTTTCCTGTTTCCCCTCATGACGGCGAATATCAGCGCCCTGCGGTCATCCTCCTTGGGCTTGAAGAAAAACCTGCCGGAAATGACCCCCGGCTCGCCGTCGATAAGTCCCATCATCGAGAGAGCAGTCACTGTCTTCCCGCATCCCGATTCTCCGACGAGACCGAGCACGCCTTTCTCCTCGATCGAGAGCCTCACATCCTCACATGCCCTGATAAAACGGCGGTCCCCCTGGTCGTAAAAGTACACCTTCAGCCTTTCGAGCTCGGCCACGTTTCCCATCACCTCGACACCTTTTCATTATAAAGTGAGTTAAGTCCGTCACCGAGGAGGTAGAAGCCCATTATCGTCATCAGTATGATGACTGCCGGTATCGTTGAGAGCCATATCTTTCCCTGGAAAAAAAAGTCCTTTCCCATCGCAACCATGTTTCCCCAGGACGGAATCGGCTCCTGCACCCCGATCCCGAGATAAGAGAGAGAGGTCTCCATCAGAACCGACTCTCCCATGCGCAGAGTCGCCTGGATGATGAGGATCGATTTCGAATAAAGCCATATGATGTGCTTGAATATAATGGTACGCTGGGAAAGCCCCAGAGCCCTGCAGGCTTCTATGAAACGCTGCTCTTTCAGAACCTCGACCTTTGCCTTGATGTACGAAGCCGTCTTCGGGACGCTCGTGATCCCCACGAACACCATAATGACGTAGATAGAGGGATTGAAGATGATGATGATGATGAGTATTATGATGATCCTCGGGATCGAGTCTATGATGTTCAGAAGATAAAAGATAACCTTAGACAGGTATCTGGGATAGTACCCTGACAGGATACCGAAACCAAGACCGAGCGTCGTCGAAACAGCGATGCAGAGAAGCCCCGGCAGGAAAAACGCCTCTGTACCCTTGACGATCCGGGAGAAAATGTCCCTCCCCAGAAAGTCCGTTCCGAACAGGTGCTCGAACGAAGTGGGAAGAAACATGCTCCCTATATCAACCTGCATCGGGTCCCTGATAAAGCTGTTCGTTAGGGAGATGACGTAGAATATCACGAGATACGCGACGACGAAGAGCCCATATCCGATCGAGATTACATCGACCGTGCTCGCCCTCTTGTAAAGCGGCACGTAGAAAGACTCCCTTTCTACCATCTCTTTTTCATAATAGAACCGTTTCATAGGACTACCGCTCACCCGTACGATAGTAGAAAAGCACCATATCCTTCAGCAGCGCCGCTGCACGAATGAAGAGTACGGAGAGGAAGGCGATGATGATGAGAACCGGCAGGTCCCTGTCCAGGGTTGCCTGGAATGCGAGCCTTCCCATTCCCGGCCAGTTAAAGACGTGCTCAACGATTACCGCACCCCCTATGATGAAGGGGATCTTGGAAAATACGATCGATATCAGTGGTATGAGTATGCCTTCATGCACTGAAGCTTTGAGGACGTTCTCCCCGCGCGCTTTCGAGGCGACAACATAGTCCTCCGACATGACACGCTCGAGCTCTCCACCGATGAGTCGAACGATCTCGCTGATCGAGTCGTTTCCGAGTCCGAGGACCACTATGGGAAGTATATAGGATAAAAGCGGCCTCCCCCTTCCCGGCTCCGCGAGAGAGAGTATGGGCAGAAAGCCTGTGTACCTGGAAACGATGAACAAGACGAGATAGCCGAGAAAGAACACAGGGATCGATGATATGATGTACGAGAATATGTTGAGCGCCCACGAGTAGCTCCTGAACCTCCTGTAGGCCGAAAAGATCCCTATCGGGACGGCTATCAGTGTCGAGATAAAGATGGAACCTGCGGTGAGTATGAGCGTGTTCCGGAATGCGGGGAAGACGAGGGCACCTATATCTTTCCCCGTTACAGGAGATATCCCGAACCGGAAGGTAAAAAGCCGCCTCAAAAGGCCGATATAGCCCTCGATCCCCCCTCCCTTTCCGAAAAAGGTCCCGGGCAGGATGTTGAAAACGAGGTACAGAAGACCGGTCACTCCGATTACCAGCAGCACGGCATTCGCAATCTCTCTCGAAAACACCTTCAGGAAACGGACCATTACTGCCGTTCCTTGCTCGGGATGTACCAGTCGGTGATATAGGTAAAAAACCTCGTGGGGTGGATCTCCACCCGCCGCAGATCTCTGTTGAATGCAGCGTAGTTGGTAAGCGTCCAGAGATAGGTATAGGGCGCCTCATCGGCAAGCATCTCATGGAGCTTCTTGTAGATCGTCCGCTTTTTCTCAACATCGAGGGTCGTGCGGGCTTCATCGAGGAGCGAGTCGACCTCCGGGTTCCGGTACGCGCCGAAGTTGTTTTTTCCGGGACCGATCTCCCTTGAGTGGAAAAGTGACGAGATATCAAAAGAATCATCGAAGAGCCAGTCCGCGTAGATGATATCAAATTCGTAGTCGATGAAGACGGCCTCTGTCCAGGTCTTCCACTCGAGCCACTCCAGGTCGATGCGGATACCGACGTCCTTCAGATAGTTTTGGAAGGCCAGTATGACGCGCTTCGTCGTCTCGTTCTCCTTCGAAATCGGTACGATCATTCGAAACTCCAGGGCGTAACTTCCCCTCTTGCGTACTCCCTCCTTCGTACGTTCCGTGAACCCCGCAATATCGAGCAACCGGTTGGCCGTCTCTGGCGAGAACGGGACCGGTTCTACGTCGAGGTTGTAGGCCCAGCTTCCCGGTGCGAACGGACCGGAGATGAGCTGCCCCTTTCCCTCAAAAAACGAGTTGAGCATCTCCTGGCGGTTGATCGCATAGGCAATCGCCTTCCGCACCTCAGTGATCGCAAGCACGGGATTCCGTAAATTATAGCCGAAGAAGGAGTAGGAAAGGGTACTGTACGGATAAAGCTCGAACTTCTGGTCACCCTGTATCTCCGCGATATCTCTCGGAGGAACCCTTATCTGGAGATCTATACCTCCATACAGGAGGGTCTGTGTGATGATATTCTGGTCCGCAAACGGCCTCATAACCACTTTTTCTATGTTCGGCTCCCCGAGATGGTAGTTCTTATTTGCCGATAATATAATCTCGGAAGACGGACCTTTCTGAGATATGAACCGGTACGGCCCGGTGCCGATCGGGTTCTTGTACAGCAGAAGGTCTTCGTCTCCTCCCAGATAACGGACACCCTTGAGAAGCGATGAGGGGAGGATCTTGAAGCTGAACCTCCCGAGTACGTTCAGCAGAGGCTTCTTCAGCCTGAACACGACGGTATAATCGTCCAGCCTCTGGACCGAGCCGATAAAGCTGTACCGGGACTGGAGAGACGTCAGCGTCTTCGGGTGCATCATGATCTCAAAGGTCTTGACCACGTCCGCCGAGGTGAAAGGCGCCCCCTCGTCCGCTTCGGGCAACGGGTGCCATCGCACATCCTTTCTGAGATAGAAGGTGACACGCTTGAGGTCTTTCGAGACCTCCCAGGATTCGGCAAGGTCCCCTTTGATCTCCCCGTCTGCCCCGTAATAGACCAGCGATCCGTAGATCAGCTCTATGAGGCGTATGGATATGGAATCGTTGGCGAGTATGGGAACCAGGCGTATCGGTGTACCGTATTCACCATAGACAAGGGTGCCCCCCTTTTCCTGTGAAAATCCGGTCCACCCCGTACTCAAAAGGAGGAGTGAAAAAAATATCAGAATGTATTTCTTTGATCTCATCTTTTAACCCCGGTATCAGAGTTTAATCCATGATAGCCTCACCGCTCCCCTTCTGCTTGTAGGAGTACACCGACTGCACGGCATCCTGCAGCGGCCGTACTCCAGGAAAGCTCTTCGCCAGACTGAAAAGAATTTCGAGACTCTCCGGATAGTACTCCCTTGTATAGTATACATAGGAGAGTTTCAGGAGGAACGTCGGGTCGTTCGTCTCTATCTTGTTTTTGTTACCCTTGTCCCTCGCACGCTCGAGGTAGTAGAGTGCCCGAACGTACCTGCCCGTAAAGAAGGAAAGCTCTCCCAGAAGCGCCGAATCTCTCCTCGTTCTATCCCACTCGGTCTCATACACGTACGATTCCACCCTGCCGACGAGCTCCTTCACCTTCGAGTAGTCCATCCCCGAGGATATGACGACCCTCATCATCTCGAGCAGAGATGAAGGCTTTCCGTGGATCCTCGTTATCTCATCATCGAGAAGCTTCAGGCCGCGCTTGTCCCTGTCAATGAGCAGATTTACCGACGCCTCGCATGCGACCGCTCGGATCATTGTGAGAGAGCTCTGGACCGCGAGTTTTTTCGCCTTCATGGTGAATTTGAGGGCCCTGTCGTAGTCCTCGAGGTAGAGATACATCTGGGAAACGTAGAATGAGGCGAAGCTCGCCAGCTCCCCGCTCGAAGCGGTGATGATGGGCTCGAGGTTCTTTATCGATTCTCCGAAGATGACCTTGCTGTAGCTGTCAAGAAGGGAGAGATCGTAGAACCGCAGAACGGTCTTCTGGTCCGGACGATAAACGTAGATCGGATTGTTCAGTTCGATATCGGCAACGTACGAGTATGCCTCGTCAAACCTTCCGAGCACCAGGAGCGCGTATGCGTGGTTTGCCTTCAGTGAATCGATATGGGCCGACCCCCGCTCCTCTACGACGGCAAGAACCGTTTTTGTAATCCTCTCCCCCTCTGAAGGGTCCACCCCGAGATAGGAGAGGATATACCCGAGAGAGGAATATGCGAGCGCGTTATTCTCGCTCACCCTCTCCCAGAGGGCTCTCGCTTTCTGCTCCTCCCCCCTCTTATAATAGGAAGCCCCGAGATAAACGAGAGAGAGATCAAAAAGCTCCGGTCCGACAGACCTCCTGTTCACAACTTTCCCCAGGACCTCCGCCGCATCATGATACTGACGGTTGAAGAAGTAGCCCATACCGAGAAAGAGCATCATCTCATCCGGAGGATTCTTTTCCCGCTCCTTCACCTGCAGGAGGTACCCGACATGGGTCAGACTATTGAGCTTCGCCATCTCACGGTAGAGCTCGCCTTTCCTGTACAGGATCCTCCCTATCGTGTAGGCGGATGTGATGTCAGGCTTGATCTTCTCCTCTTTTAATGCACGGGTTACAACCTCGAGTGCCTCGTCGAAATGATTGATCCTGTTGAGCTTCAGCGCCGTTTCTATCTCCTTGGGAATCGGATAGAGGGGCATCGCGCACAGAAGGAAGAGGACCGCTGTCAGAAGAATCTTTTTTATACGATCGGAAGCCATCACTATCGCACTCTTTCTTTCAGGGATATCTATTCTTCGTTAAGCTTTCGGAAGTTGAGCCGCATAAACTCTTTAAAATAGGTGGTTGAGGCGATAAATATTCTATCCCACCCTAATACCTGAGCCCGAAATGACACGAGTCCATGAGGGGAGACCATGATATCATGGTTTATGTCAGTATCGGTTTCTACAAGACTCTCTACCCTTTTTTCGACATTATAAATATAAATGGGATTATAGTCCGTATCAATGTTTTTAGCATATATGATATTTTTGCTGTCCGGAAACCATGCGATACCCTGCGAGCCGTCCATTATCACATCGGAACTATGAAAGTAATCGGCGAGCTCTATGCCGGAATTCGGCGCGGACCCGTCTGATGGTATTATCATTATCCCCCAGCGCTTCGTATTGAACGGATCACGTTCGGTGTTGTAGGTGGTATAGAAAGCGATCCACTCTCCATCAGGCGAATAACCTGGCATGACATCATCGAAGAACCATCTTACCCGGATCTCGTCCTTTTGAGACTCCAGCCCTGCGTCTCTGATGACACGGATATCGTGAGAGTGCTTCCCGCCGGTTGTGTACACGATATCGTTTCCGTCCGGTGACCACTGGGGGAAAAGGTCCGTCTCTTCGCTCGCCGTCAGCCTGTTCAGCTTTCCCGTACCGAGATCGAGCAGGTAGAGGTCGCCGCTTCCCGTTCTCCCCGAAGTGAATACTATCCTTCTCCCGTCGGGGGAGACCCTCGCCTGTCCGTCCTTACGAACCTCTCTCGTCATCATATAATAGGAACCGAACTCCTTAGGATCGAGCCTGCTTACGATATCGCTGAGTACACCGTCCTCCTCGTCCAGCGCGCCGATGAACAGATTGTACTCTCCCATACCTGCGTTGGAGGTAAATATGAAGGAGCTGGATCCCGGAAACCATGAAAACTCGTAGTTGAAGCTCTCCTGAAAAGAACTCTCAAAAAGGTCTTCGGTAAGGGATTCCCCGAAACCTTCCTCCAGATACACCTCCCTTATTTTTTTGAACTTCGCTTCCTCATCCCGGGCCAGTACCATTCCATCGATTTCATATATGTATATCTTTTTATGCATCTCGAGGTTGACCTCGCATGCGATCCACTGCTCATGAGAGGAGAATCTGGGGTTGTACGAGTTATATGGGCCGTAGCTCTCTTCGAGACGGTTGACGGAAAGCACCTCGGGATCCATACCGGAATAATCGGGCAGCATCTCAGGCGTTTCGATCGGCGGAGGGCCCTCCACCTTTACCACGGGCACCGGCCTCTTCTTTTCGGGAGGGGTCTCTTCCTCCATCACGGCTCGCGTGCATCCGGCAATGAGCAGCGCAGCAATCAGCAGAAGACCCCAGACAGCACTACTTTTCACTTTTAACCCTCTGCACCTCCTCGCTGTATGTTTCTGCGACCGAATACTGGCGTTTGAAATGAGCTTCTCCAAGGAGCCTCTCATCAAAAAAGTCGAAGTAACTCATCCACCCATAGTAGGCTTCTGACAGATACTCCTGTTTCCCTGATAAATAGTAAATCTTCTGGAATGAGACAGCAAGATAAAAAAGGGCGTTCTGATAGACATTTTTTCTCTGCTGGGAAGGAATCCTTGACCTGTACTGACGGACGATCGTGAGATACCTCACCGCATTGAGATAACCCGCCTGCGCTAGATCATTGTCGGTATAGAACTGCTTCTCGGCTTTGTTGTAGTAAGCCTGAGCGAGATTATAGTAGGTGAGTATGTTTTCCGGTTCGACGCGGTCCTCTTCCTGCGTACCGAGCACGATGCTGTAGCTGTCGATAGCTCCCTCGTAGTCCCCGACATCGTGCAGAAGGATATATCCGAGAAATTCGAGGCCCTTCCTGTAGTCTGGATGCTCTTCTGTTATGGATCTGAGGAGCTCTATCGTATCCTCTATCCTGTGATCCCTGTACAATCGTTCAGCCTCATTCATCAGGTCCCTGAAAAGGACTATTTTAGAGTCCCCGGTGAGCGCTATTTTCTTCTCGTTAAAATTGATGTACTCCCTGTACCTCTTGTACCCTCCGTACTCGATCTCGAGGAGGTGAAACCCGTAGGGCACTTCCAGCGGTTTCTTGAGAACCGGAGATGTTCCGCGATACTCACCATCTATGTATACAAGCGCCTCTGAAGGAACAGTTTCCAAAAAAAGCCCTGTTGTACCCTGTTTCAGCTCTGTCCGCAAAGATGCTGTTTCATCCGTCACTTCCAGAGAGAGCTCTTCCGGGAGATACCCTTCTTTATACACGGAGATAAAAACCGTCACATTCTTGAGAAGAGAAAGCTCTAATCTGCCTTCGTGGTTCGTTTGTCCGCTCCAGTACTCATCAACGTACACATTTGCATCTGCGATCCTCTGCTTATTCGCGGTGACGAAGAGCTGCACCGGTACAGGCCCCCCCTCCGTATCTGGCTCCCTGTAGCGCTTTACCTTTATTCCGGATTCCAGAAGATACCCCTCTGTAATGCTCACAAGCTCGGAGGCGGAAACGCGCTCTCCGGGATCCACGACGCGGAGCCGGGCCACGGACTTTTTAGCAAAACCCTTCTTTCGTTCATCGAAATAGTTATAAAAACAGTAGAGCTTCTGGTCCTTTTTTAGTCCGAACCGCCTCCCAAGGTTGATATAGATGAGCTTGTTTATTGCCGTCACGTTTCCTTCGAATGGAAACACCTTTTTCAGCTCCTCAGCGAAATCCTCGACCACGGTTTGGAGCTCCCGGAGAGTGACCCGTCTGTGCACCTCGAGAAGAGTTTCGCCTGTATAATCCTTTACGAGCAGGGATATTTCATGGAGGTTCTTTTCGCCTCCTATTCCGCCGTACACGACCGCATCAACCTCCCCTTTGAGGAGCGGGAAATCTTTCCACCCGGCAGTGCCTTTGAAGTCGACATTGAACTGACGGAAGAGCTCAGCAATATTCTTGTACGGCACCGAAGTGAAGACGCCGCCGATTTCAAGATAGTCCTCTAAACCGGTCTGCATGCTTCCTGCTATCTTGATCAGCTGCGGGTCTTTTTTGTTCTCAACGCCGAGAGGCAGAACGACTATCTTCGGCGGCACAGGGCGCTTGCTGTACGCAAAATCCACCACGGAGAGCTTCGGGAGAGCTTCTGTCACGAGATACACACGCCTGATCCGGTCCGGAATGAAACCTTCAGGATAATCGATGGAAAGCTCGATGTACCCGTCCACTCCCTCCTCGCTTTCATACTTGAACGAGCACCTCCCGGACAGATCGGTGCTCCCCATATATACATCGCCCAGGTATACTGACGCGTTCTGGACGCCCACTATCGAATCGTAATACTCGGTAAACGCATCAAGGTCAACGAGGAGTATCTTGGAGAGCTCGGCCGCTATATTCGTATTCGGATATACCGGAATATCGCTCATCCAGATGTGCTCCCCCTCCTTGATTATTTTAATGTTCTCCTCTCTTTGCTCCTCGCCTGAATACCTGACCTCCACTTTCCCTTTACCATCTGTCTCGCCCGCCTCCTTCCCGTTGACGATAACGGCGGCTCCGCGTGAAGGTGAGCCGTCCCTCCCTGTGACCTCCACCGTATAAAACATATAGCCGTCGAGGATTGCCAGGAAATTGTACTTCTCGTAACCGCTCGCCTTTCCAAGCTGGGCACGTTCGAGCTCGGTCAGGATATCGAAATCTCCCTCCAAAGGGGAGGGTTGCTCTCCGGTTTCACTCTCGCTCGCCTGCTTTTTTCTTCTCTCCTCCTCTTCCACCCTGAACCGGGTTTCCCACGGTCCGTACACATATCCGCCGCTGTCTCTCTCTATTCGAAGGGTGTAGGATTCACCCACGATGAGCCTGATATCCTTTCGAAACAGGCCGTTCTCATCCGTCCTCCCTACAAACCTCTGATTGAGATAGATGTCGGCCTCGGGGAGATAATACCTGTCAAGCCTGTAGGCCTCTATTCTAAACGGCGCTACTATCTCACGGGGCTCCTTGCTCGTATTCTCCCGTATATAGAGGTATAACACAACAGAGGAGAGTACAAGGGACAGGAATATGAGTATGAAACGGTTTATTCTGTTCAATTGTCTCCCGTTCCAACGTCCATTTCTTTCATAGAAACAGGCGTTATACGACTCTTCAGAGTGAAACCACTCTTTAAAGTGAAACCACTCTTCAGAGTGACCACTCTTTAGAGTGACCACTCTGCAGGGAAGGTACGTGAAATTAATCCGGAAGCGAGGTGTGTATCGTCATTACCGCAACAGCAGCCGCACCTACTGTAGTAGGTGAAACAGCCCTAAAGTCTGAAGGGGTGCAATGACAGTTCCCGGTGTCTTACCCCCCATTTCCCACAAAACTCTGTAAATATTTGGAGATAGGGGCTTTAATCCCCATTCCTTATGTGCAATCGTAATAGGAATGAATGGGGGCTTTTGGCGCTTTTCTCATTGTAAACTCTATTTTTTACATGAAAATATAAACTACTATCATATCATCACTAAGCTCCGTTGATATGCAATTGTTTAGAAAACCGCATTAAATATCTTTTCTCGTACTATATCCTGATATCACGTAACTTTCGCGACATCTCAGAAATTGAAAGATATGGACGCGTAGCAGCCTTTCCTAAGCATACGGTTCATAAAGAGGGGGGCTCTATGTTTACATCGCCCCCGTTCAGTATTACATCGCTGTTTTCCTCACCCATTACGGGAGCTCCTGGACCTGACTCGATCTTCTCTATTTTGATAACATCGAGATCCACCGTCTCCCCTGCTTTAACGGTAATGTCAAAGCTCCTTACGTAGAACCCCTTGAGGAATACCTCTACCGTATACGTTCCGCTCCCGAGCTCCCGGGCAAACACCCCGTCGGACCGCGGGGTAAAGCTGAACGATTCATCGAAGAGCCTTTTCCCGTCAATTATGGGAACGAGATTGACGAGAATCTTTTCCTTTTTAAGATACACGATCTCATTCCCGAACTCGTCTACGGGAAGAAGCTCTCCGGCGATACCCTGGAACCCCGCTTTTTCTTTTTCAACTGTGACGCACGATGACAGGAGAACCACGAGAAACATGATCGAAATAAAGACGGTTATCGGTCTTGCCCTTCTCATTGTTACACCCTCAACTCATTTTATATTTTATTACAAAAAAGTCTTTTTTGAGATCATATACATAGAGGTATGAATCCTCGGCGACGAAATAAACGTAGTTCTCATAAACAAGAAGCGGCGGCAGCATCGGATAGTTACTCACCGAAAAGTAAATCTCATTCAGGATCCGGGCCCTCTCCTCTTCGGTGAAAAGCGCATCTCCTTCCAGCATATTTTCGAACAGCATCTCCTTGAAGAGATTGAAAGCTCGCTCTCTGTAGTTGAAAACGATGCTTCCGTCAGCCGGATCCATCGCAACGAACTCAGGCATGAACAGGTAGAGGAAATCGCTTCCGGCGAAGTAGTTGTAGGAAAATTCGATCTCTTTCATATACTTCACCCATTTGATAGCACCATCCTCCCGTAAGAGAGAGAGAATCTCGCCATTGGCGAAGAACAGGAGGATCTCGTTATCGAAGACAAGGAAATCGCGTGTGACACTCTTTCCGACGTAGCTTATCCACCTCGTCTTTCCTGATCTCACATCGAGGGAGTACACAGTGCTGTTCCATGCCCCGAAGAAGAGTGTATTGTTATCGATTATTGGAGCGACTGTCACTATCCCGCCCGACCGGAATATCCAATCCTTCTCTCCACTTTCGATATTATATGCAACGATATCACCGCTCTTATATGAGACCACTATGAGGTTCTCGAACCTTATGATGTCCGCGTATATCTCTCCGCTTCCGGTGTACGTATGGATTATTTCGCCGTTTCTCCTGTCAACAACATACACGAGCCCTTTTGCCGTCGGAACTATGAGGTAGCGATCGTACAGAAGCGGCCTTCCCCTGATCTCGCCGGAAACAGTCAGCTTCCACAGTATCTTTCCCTCAGTTTTATCGATTGCATAAAAGCGGTTGAATATATCGTAGAGATAGATCGTCCCGTCTCTTATAGCAAAGGGACTTATGATGTCACCGCCGATGAAGAGCCGCCAGACTGGAAGCCGGTGATGCAGAGAGAAGATATATACGTATCCATTGTAGACGAGGGGAAAAGCAGGGTCCTCTTCTGTTCCCACGTCGTTGAGTGGTTCGATCTCATAAACGGGAAAGAGCTCTTCCTGTGCCCTGATTCCGGTCTGCGTATAAAAGATGCAAAGAAAGAGGATGATATATAGTTTGAAGGATAACTTCATGTTCTAGCTAATATACTCACTAATACCGGATTTAAAAAAGAGTCAAACACCCCTTCCGCTGCGTGGCCTTTTCTTCAAGCCGCTCCCTGTCGCCCTCTCGGATGTACCGCTGTTCTATCGACCGGTAAACCTTCTCGATATCTTCGAACAGATCCATGATATCCTTTGTAGGCTCCTCTATCCCCGTATATATTCTTTCAGCCATATCGTAGAGACCGATAGACGAGAGGGACAGGAACCTGATGTTTATGATCGAGTGGAAGGCGATCTTCCCCTTCTCATTTGCCTTTTTCGCGTACTCGGATGCCTGATCCATATCTCCATCTTCGACACTCTCGTCCCTCTTGGCTATAAGCGATTCCTTCTCTCCGAGAGCTCCGGATCGTATGGCTTCATATTCCTCTATCTGACGGTTGATATCTTCGAACCTCTCGAGCATCCGCTTCAGAAGGGTGGCTTCGTTGCCCTTTATCGCTTCCTCTGAGAGCGTAAACCACTCGTCCCAGTCGATAACCCTCTCCATTACCTTGAACTTCTCCTTCGGCTCGTCTCCAAACTCTACCTCGGTCCCCTCTCCCTCCACGAGGATGAGCTCTTGCGTTTTTCCCTGAACCGCAACGCTGCCGTCCGTTAGCAGCACGATTGTCGACCCGTCGAAGCCCGAGCCGACCTCAAACTCTGTTCCTCTTATGGCAAGGTTGACCGTCTGCGTCTGTATCTCGGGCTCCTTCGTGGCCCCCCTGCCCAGCTTGAACTTCATTCTTCCGAGAAAAAGCATCAGGGTCGGTTTTTTCTGCTGGCCTTCAACACGTTCGGACATTGTAAATTCGGTGTTTTCGAGGATATGAATTTCACCGCCGTCTTCCACCAGAATCGCCTCGCTGTCTATTCCGGTCTTGATGATATCTCCGGCGCCGAGATTCATACCTACCTCTACATCGTTCCATTCTGCCCTGTAATGGCTGTAAGAAACCTCTCCGGACACCCAGTCCACAACAGCAGCCGATAAAGACATCGGAAACAGAATTATTATTAGTATTGCTACGAGGCCAGCTGGTCCGTTCGTTTTCATATCAACCTCCAAAGAGATATCCGCTGTCCTGAGATTATAGTAGATGCACCACTCCGACGCAAGAAAAATGGCAAGACGAGCTGCAACTCAAGACAGGAGGAAAACTTATTAAAAATATAGCTACAATTCATAAATAATGAAGGTATTTATTTCTAATAATTGGCGGATGTGGACTTGATGATTCGAATCGAACGAGCCGGCACACTTCCCGCAGCAGAGCAGCAATCATCCGGTGTCTTTAGTCTTCCTTCTTCATCCTCTCCATTTCCTTTTCGACGAGTCTTTTTTCCAGACCTTTCAGCCTGCCTGTCCTGAAACCCCATGAAGAGAGGAAGTGAAAAAAGACTCCTATACCCCATCCGAGGGCAGGCCATAACCACCACTGGTGTCTTGAATCGGTGATGTTGTTGATAATAGCAAGAAACAGGATCACGGAACCGTAGATTATCAGATGGCGGATGAAATCGACCTTCCCCTTGGCGGCTTTCTGTGCTCTTTCGAGCTTCTCGTTCTTTTTTTCCATGTCACCCCCTTTATATGTAGGGTTCTCCCCCTTGTTCCGGCAGGATTCAATCCTTTTTCCTGCGATGCTCTACCGTCACCGCAGGCTCTCCATGGTATCGGACGCTGCCGGCCCCTGAAATATCGACAGCGAGGGTATCGATTACATTGATACTGCACTTCCCTGCGCCGCTGATATCTACCCTCGTATTCCTAACGGCAAAGTCGTATGCCCCTTAGCTCTCCAACACCGCTGATCTTGATGCCGTGTTCTTCGGCCTGTCCTTTCAGCTCTATCTTCCCTGTTCCGGAAATCTTTGTCATTACGTTTTCAGCTTCCAGATCGAGAGAAATCTCTCCGGTTCCGCTGAGGCGAATCTTCAGATCCTTCGCCCTTATGGTCTCCCTGCTTTCGAGTTCTCCCATTCCGGAGAGCGATATCTCCCTGATGTCGGTTACAGTGATATCATAAACGGCATCCGACTCGTCCATTATCCACTTGTCCGCAGAGATCACGAGACGGCCATCGGACACCTCCGTCCTGAGCTTGTCGCGGCCCGGACGGTCACCTCCTGACGCTCTCCCTGGCTCAGCATTACCTTGCCGTTTCCCCTGAAAACGAGGGAGATCTCTCGTCTCAGTTATCTTTTTCCCCGAACCCGCCAGGCTGGAAAAACCGAATATCAGCGCGATTTCAGCAGCAAGGCCGCCCAGGCTCGAATCCGATACTCCGGGCACATTGTTCACTCCGCTCACAAACCTGTAGTACCTTAATACTGATTTTCTTGCCTTCTTGGCAAGAAAATATTTTAATCAAGAATGTGGCTTGTCCACATTAGGAGACTCCTCCGTTCAGTTTAAAAAAACTGGTAACGTTGAGCTCCAGGTTCACGCCGGGCTCAAGAACGAAAAACGACTCCTGACCTACTCCCATGAGCTCAATCCCCCCAAGCCCTATCAATGAACGTACAGTGAAATGGACGATTTCATCGGGATTTATTTTGTATTCCAGGTCGAGGCCACCATACCCCATCTTGAGCTTGTTGCCCGAAAAATATACGTCGCTGATGAGACCGTAGCCTCCTCCTCCGAGCGAAAAGGTCCGGTTGATTACCCACCCTCCGCGGTAGCCCACAAATACGGCAGCACCGTTGTTTATGCCCCCAATCCTGACCACAGGGCCTCCGTACCATCCGCTCTCCTGGATCACTCCTTACAGAAGTGTTTTTTCCTCTGCATGAATCAATCCCCCCGAGCTGACGAAAACGCATACGAAGAGAATCATAATCGATCGTCTTGTCCTATTCATTGCATTCCTCCACAGAACCGAAGCTCCCACACCCTGCCGCTTCTTTTTCGCACAGGGTAACACCTTCCGCTCCACGGCGGACTTTAGCCTGCATATACACACAAACGTGCTTGGGGACCCGCAAAAGACCGTCGAAAGGCTTAGAATCTTCCGAACTTGAACACAAGCATCCCGGAAAGCCCGCTGAGAGATGCATCGCTTACTCCGGCAGTCGTCACTCCAGTGACGAACCTGTAACTGACTCCTGCAGCGATCCTGAAGAACTCCGTAATATTGACTACCACAGTTGCTTCAGGCTCTATTACGAAAACTTCATCCGCACTGGCCGGGTCGTTCTCAAAAGAAACACCGCCGAACCCGATGAGGGAATGAGCAGTAAAATGAACGAGAGAGTCCGATAGAAAAACATACCCGAGCTCGAGGCCGCCGTATCCGAGGGAAAGCTTATTACTGTTTATATAGATATCGGTCACGAGCCCATATCCACCGCCGCCGACGATAAATGCGTGGTTGATGATCCATCCGCCGCGGCCGCCCATAAAAACAGCGAATTCGTTATTGACACCTGAAAGTTTAACAACAGGCCCGCCGTATCCCCCGCTCTCGATCTCTCCGCTTATCAATGTCTTCTCTTCAGCGTTTGCGATAATAGGCACTGTAAACAGTATCAGAATAACTGCAAGAAGCAACTTTTTCATATGACGACCCCCTAATGTGGACAAGCCACATTCCCCATTAAAATATTTTCTAGCAAAAAAATGCAAGAAAATCAGTATCATGGTACTAAAACAGGATATTTCGATATTAAAGAATATACTATTAAAAAAAACCCTAAAAAACAGTTTAGCTGATAATAAGGCGCGTTCTGTGACACAGTGGTTATGGCAGGTTAATGTTCTTTTGTTTCGAAACAAAGAAGCGGAACAGCGTGTTTATAGTAAATGAAAAAGGTCGGTCGTCCGCCGCAAAACTTCCAAACACGCGGGCATCCGGTTTCGGCCCTGCGAGGTCCTATCTATAAGCTTATCAATAGCCGCAGTACGCCGACATTTATTATAGAAGAAACGAGGGAGGGTAAACGTGGCGATTACCTACACACTGTACTGTAAATCATGCTATGACCGTCTGAATGAATCGGGGGAGGGGACGGCAGCGAAGGCGCGGCCGCATAAGAGCTATTTTGTCTGTTCCTGCTGCTCTTGTGAGACGGACCGGGGTTATGCTGTTCAAAACGGTACACAGTTCGAGCCGCACATCAGCTCCGCTGAAAAACAGATGAGCATCAATGTCAGCTGAGGCTGCCGCATAAAAGCTATCACGTAGCCTTCAGCTCTTCATTGATCTCTTCCCTCAGAGCAAGTATCACGTTCCTGTCCGAATCTGCAAGGTTCAGGACCCTGTTGTTGAAGAGATTGAGGAGATCGGAGAACGTCCCCGCCTGTTCGAGCTCTTTGTTCTGCCACATCTGAAAGAGCGCGAGACATACGAACTCCATCATCGCGCATGAAAGGTCCTCAAACACCTCTATGTCGCCTATTACAGCAGTCCTCTGCGAAATTATCTTCAGGGCGCGCATCATGCCTCTCATGACCCCTATCTTATCCTCGCATCCCATGGTCCGCCCTCCTTCTTTTTTTACTCTGTAAAACACAAAACCATTAAATGCCCGCGAAATTTATTCCTGGAGACTGTACCGGTACAATCCGTACCGAGCCCTAGCACGTGAGGTGCAGCGCTGCAACCGTTTTTTTTGCGCCTGAAGCCTCGTTGTAACTTCTTACCGCTTCAGGAGTATTCGACACGATGAGCTCTATCCCCCTGTCCCTTATGATGTTCCTCACTGATTCCCCCACCTTCATCATGCCGAACTTACCCGTTCCGATGATGAGCAGCCGGGGCCCATACTCCAGAATCTCCCTGATATCCTCTTGACACAGATCGTGGCCCTGGGCCCTCCACCATCCGTCCACGGTCCTCTCCGGATATATGACAATGTCCGATCTGTATTTTTTCCCGTCGACCGTTATCTTGCCGAATCCGTACGATTCGATCACACAATTCTCCTTACGGGTATGGGCCTCTACCTGGGAGCAGCGAGGTATTTCTTCGGCAGCAGGGCCCCGGCCGTGTAGCTCAGCCCCGGGCAGTTCAATACCATCTGATAGACGTTGACACGAAAATCCGGGTTTGCTGAAATCACGATATAGGCATCCTTCGGCGTGAAACGGTACTCATCGATCATCCACTCCATGAGGTACAGCGTCGCCCTCCTTATCGCCTCCTCGAGCGGCTTGTCCGAACAGATGCTTATGATGGCGTCTTCCCTCACTATCCTCGCATATGGGATACTACGATTTTTTATGACCCGGCAGGAGAGGGTCACCTCGGCACGCACCTCGTCCGCAGTTCCCATCCATTCCGCATCTCCCTGACCCGCGTGAACATCTCCCAGATAGAGAAGGCCGCCCTCATGAAAGCAAGGCAGAAGGAGCCTGTTTGGGGGGGCTATGTCCCGGCAATCCCAGTTTCCTCCCCAGGGCCCCTGACCGAGCAGACTGGAGTGGACCTCATACTCGGCGGCGACACCGATCGTTCCCACAAACGGCCTGAGGTCCCACTCTATTTTTTCATTGTACACAGCCTTCCCGTCGCTCGTGTCTCCGCTGGGGCCGGGAATGTGACGAATCACCTTTGTATACGGCCCCGCAAGCTCGGGCCACTTCATTGAATCGCACATCGGCCCTATTCCGGGAAAGATGCAGGAAATTCCGTGATCGGCTGGAACAATCTTTTCGATAGAGACCTCGAGGATATCTCCATTATGTGCGCCTTTCACCCATATCGGCCCGCTCATCGGGTTGTGCTTGGGCGGGGAGTACCCGGAAAACGGCTCGAGGTGACTGTCGGTCGGAAGGTCCTTCTCAGACCTCACCCTTCCGGTAAGATTGTCCTCGGTCTCCACAACGAACCTCTCCCCCTGGTCTACTCTGAGCACGGGTTTTTTTGCAGGTTCAAACGCGTAGCTCAGCTCCGTGTTCCTACGCACTCGCTTGTCCATCCTCACACTCCCCTTACTGTCCTTTTATTGTATTGTAATACATGAGACCGGATTAGCGCAACAGGCAAATATTGCTGTTTACTGATTCGTTCGAGTGGTGTAGGATAGAATAAAATGTCACCTGTTTCGATATAACGAAGAGGAGAGTACAGTATGAAGAAACAGCGCTTCGGTCCGCAGCCTTTCCTTTATCCCATGCCCACTGTCATCGTAGGAGCACTCGTAAACGGGAAGCCTAACTTCAATACAATTGCGTATGTCGGTATCGCCGGGAGCAGGCCGCCGATGATTTCCATATCGATGGACAAGGGCCGTTTCACCCATCAGGGGATTGCCCAAACCGGAACATTCAGTATAAACATTCCGTCAGAGAGGATGGTGGGAATCACAGATTTTATAGGAATATATTCAGGACGAAAGAAAGACAAGACCGCACTCTTCAGCGTCTTTTACGGCGAGCTAAAGACGGCACCCATGATCGAGGAGTGTCCTGTCAATCTGGAGTGCGAGGTCATTGAGACTATGGATTTCGGAGGAAAGAACAGCCTGTTTGTCGGAAAGATCGTCGAGAGCTATGCCGAAAAGCAGTACTGCACGGAAGGCTACCCTGACATAGAGAAGATAAGGCCTTTTGTTTTTACCCGGCAGGACCATAACTACTGGAAGGTTGGAGAGCATCTCGCGGAGGCGTTTTCAGTTGGCAGGTCCTATCAGGGTGAGGAGTGACCTTTTTAGTGAGCGGGCAAATAAAGCTAAAGGAGGACCCGTACGAGAAAGATCAGAATAGTGAGAGATCCGGTATATCTGAAGCATAGAACAGGAGAGTTTCATCCGGAAAGCCACCTGCGGCTCGAGGCCCTGTACGAGCTTCTCGACGAGCCTGAAATGCTCAGTCTTTACGACCCGCTCGAGCCAAGAAAGGCGACGAGAAAGGAGATCGAATATGTCCATTCGCCTGACTACTATGATACGGTCAAAGCGACCTCATCCCGGGATGTGACATATCTCGATCCGGATACCGCAACATCACGGCACTCGTTTGAAGCCGCGCTCTATGCCGCAGGCGGCGTGCTCGCCGGGATCGACCTCCTTCTCTCAGACTCGAAAGAAAGGGTATTTGCCCTCGTTCGTCCGCCAGGACATCATGCCGAGAAAGAAAGGGGGATGGGTTTCTGCATATTCAATAACGTCGCGGTCGGTGCGGCATATGCGATGGAGCGCTACTCGATCCGGAGGGTGCTCATCGTGGAC
>DATKZJ010000019.1:0-5009 GCA_035527995.1 Spirochaetota bacterium
CACCGTCCCTGTCGTACTTCCTCGCCCACTCGACAGGGTCCCCTGCATCTCTTATATTAACGAAGTTGACCCCCTTCACAACCCTTCCGCGGGTTATGTCGAGGCATGGAATGATTCTCTTCTTCAACATAACTTTTCCTGTAGTGAAATCACCCGTCCGAAAGAAGCCTGCACGCCTCTCTCACGGACAGGGTGCCTTCATAGATCGCCCTCCCTGAAATAACACCCTCTACTCCCTCCTCCTCTATTGCCTTCAGGGCCGCCACATCCTCTATGCGGGAAACCCCGCCGGCAACGATGATCGGCAGCCCTGTTGCGCGCGCCATTTTCTTGACGCTGTCTAGGTTGGGTCCTTCCATCATGCCGTCCCGCGTAATGTCCGTGAGGACGATGAGTGAGAAGCCGAGATCTTTCACCCTGAGCCCGAGATCTATAGCCTCTATCCCGGCATTCTGTGTCCACCCGCTCACTTTCACCATACCCTCTCTCGCATCTATTCCTGCGACAAGCCGCTCTCCGAACTCCAGCACGAGCGCTCTCACGGCATCCGGGCTTTTCGCGACAATCGTTCCGAGCACCATCCGGTGCACACCCATATCGAGAAGCCTCAACACGTCATCTCGCCCTCTCACACCGCCGCCTACCTGAACCGGTATACCAACGGCGCCTGCGATTTTTTTTATCATTTCTCTGTTTTCCTTCCCCTCGCCCTTCACTGCATCAAGATCGACTATGTGGATGTACCCCGCCCCCTGCTCCTCGAAACTTCGCGCCGTTTCCACAGGATCTTCACTGTACTCGGTCTTTCTGCCGTAATCGCCCTGTGCCAGCCTCACGCACTTACCGGAAATAAGATCGATTGCCGGAATAAATATCATGGATGTTCAATCCTCCCTTCCTGTCAGCAGAGCGAAATTCTTCAGCAGAAGAAGCCCGAACCTCTGGCTCTTTTCCGGATGAAACTGGACTCCGTATACCCTCCCCCTCCTTACCGCTGAGGTGAACCACCCGTAGTGGTCGGTACGGGCGATCTCGTCCTCGGTGCTCTCCGGCTTGACGATATAGGAGTGCACAAAGTAAAAATCGGCCCTCTCCGGGATGCCGGAGAAGAGAGCTGTTTTTTTTGTCCAGCGGGCCTCGTTCCAGCCCATATGGGGGACCTGCCGTCCTGCTGAGAATCTCACAACATGCCCCGGGATAATTCCGAGCCCTCGGGTGAGACCGTGCTCCTCGCTGTCCGTAAAAAGGAGCTGCATACCGAGACACACACCGAGAAGCGGTTTCCCGAGACTTACATGATCCAGGATCGGCCCTATAAAGCCCCGCTTTTCAAGAATCTCCATAGCCTTGGGGAAAGCGCCAACACCCGGAAGCACGAGCGAACCCGCGCTTTTTATATCATCCGGAGAAGACGCGGTCTTTACACAAAACCCCTGGACGAGGAACCCTCTCCTGATGGATTTAATATTGCTGATACCAAGGTCGATTATCGTAATCAAGGACAATTCCTAGCGCGGCGTGATGGAGCCTACAGCACTCCCTTCGTAGAGGGGATGTCCGACGAACTTCCTGTAATCCTCGTCGCGTCGTGAAGGGCGACGCCGAAAGCCTTGAAGCATGCCTCCACGATATGATGGGCGTTCTTACCACGTATGGAGTCCATATGGAGGTTTATCTCGGCCCTGTGCACGAAGGCCCTCAAGAACTCCTCTATCAGCCCTGCATTGAAATGGAGGATAATTGGATCCGGGATCTCTACATCATAGCTGATATACGCTCTCCCGGAAATATCGACACATACACGTGCGAGCGCTTCATCCATGGGAACATAGCATGAGGCGAACCGCCTGATTCCGCCCTTTTTACCGATTGCCTCTCCGAATGCGTCCCCCAGGGTGATCCCGGTATCCTCCACGAGATGATGGTAATCGACTTGAACGTCTCCCTTTGCTTCTATCTCGAGGTCGAATCTTCCGTGCTTCGTAAACAGCTCGAGGAGATGATCGAAGAAAGGCACTCCCGTGCTTATACTGTACTTTCCCGCTCCATCGAGACCGAAGCGCAACGATATATCCGTTTCAGCTGTTTTCCTTTTAATTTCCGATGTTCTCTTCGGTTTCATTTCATCAACCTTCCTCTCTGAAATCGACCGACAGGCCGTGGGAGTGGAGCCCTTCGAGACTGGCGATCGTCTTGGCATAGGCACCCAACTCCTCTACTCCTCTTTTCGACATTTGCACAACGCTACTGTACTTCAGAAAGCTCGACACGGAAAGAGGCGAGAAAAAGCGCGCACTTCCGCCTGTGGGCAGTACATGGCTCGGGCCGGCGATATAATCGCCGAACGCCTCGGCCGTACTGCTGCCGATGAATATCGCACCCGCGTTTTTTACTCCAGGCAGAAACTTTTCCGGCTTTTCTGTGTGAAGCTCGAGGTGCTCCGGTGCAATTTCATTCACCGCCGCAAGAGCGCACTCTTCATCGGATACAACGTATATTCTGCCATGGTCGCCCAGGGCTTTTTCTATTATCTCTTTCCTCTCGGAATCTGCTGTAAGTTTCTCGACCCAGCGTTTTATGGCCCGGGCATCATCCTTCGAGAAGGTAACACAGAGCGCCTTCGCACGTTCGTCGTGCTCCGCCTGGGCGAGGAGATCGATCGCAGTCAGTTTCGGGTCGACCGAGCCGTCTGCCACCACGAGAACTTCACTCGGTCCCGCGATCATATCGATATCCACCATTCCGAAAAACTCCTTCTTTGCACATGCGACCCATACGTTTCCCGGCCCCACGATCTTGTCGACCTTCCCGACCGACTCCGTTCCAAGACCGAGAGCCGCTATACCCTGCACTCCTCCTATCCTGAACACACTGAAGGCGACATCGCTCACACCGCTTATCTTCCCTATTGTTGCGGCGAGCACGGACGGAGAGACGAACGATCCGGGGGGAGATATTATCGTGATATCCCTGACACCCGCAACGATTGCAGGAACGGCGGTCATCACAAGGGAGGAAGGATAGAGGGCGGTTCCCCCGGGAATATACACCCCAACCCTCTCGATCACACTGTACCGCTGACCAAGCATGTCTCCGTATTCGTCGACAAACGACCAGTCTTTCGGTATACTGTGCTCGTGAAACCGCCTTACTCTCTCGACGGCGACCGTTATCGCATCGAAAAAATCGACCGGTACATCCCGGGAGGCCTCTTCGATCTCTTCTTCTGTAACCGGGAGCTCTTCCTTTTTAAGTCTTACTCCATCGAACCTCTCGGTGAAATCGATGAGGGCGCTGTCCCCCCTCTCTTTCACGTCATTTATGATCTCCGCAACGCTTTTTTTCACATCTTCCGGAAAAGTTGTCCTCTGCCGCTCAAAGTAGGAGCCGATCTCTTGTTTTCTCAGACGACTTATATCTTTTATCTTCATTCCATTTATTCCCGCGGGCAAGTCCGCCCGGTTGGGCCCTCCCGTATACCTATCGGTTCGTCCTCATATAAAAAACAGCCCTGAAGGGCGGTGGATGCCTATGCTCGGAATCTCAAATCTGCATGCAGAATTTATCCGCACCAAATTCCATTGTCAAGGCAAAAATAGTTTTATGGATAAGGCATTAATATTATATTCTACGGAACCATAACCTGTACGCAATCAGTAAACGGAGTTTCCTGTGAGTAATATATCAGCAGTCCTCTTTGACCTCGACGGGCTTCTGGCAGACACTGAGGACCTGCACGTCAAGGCATACAGCCTTGCCTTCGAGGAGTTCGGAATAACGTTGACCGACGAGGAGATCTATCGCGGCATGGGAGTTCCAACGCGGGATAACGTGGTACGAATCATGAATGATCACGGTATTCCGCAAAAGCGATTTGCAAAGATGATTGAGCTCCGATACGATGCCTACTACAGTCTCACGCAGTCGACTCCCATATCTTTCATGGAAGGGGCGGTCGACCTTCTGCAGCTCGTCAAGGAAAAGGGCCTGAAAAGAGCGCTTGTAACCTCGTCGATTAAAGAACATGGCATGGCGGTACTCTCCAATCTGCAGAAGCAGATTAAGTCCGCACTAAGGCTTGACGGCTACTTTGATGTGAAGGTATTCGGCGACGAAATTACCGACAACAAACCCGAGCCCGAAATATACCTCAAAGCAGTGGAGCGGCTGAATCTCGAGCCCTTTCGATGCCTCGCGCTCGAAGATTCCGAAACCGGGGTGGTATCCGCGAAGAGGGCCGGTATAAACGTGTTTGCTGTGCCGAACAAGTATTCTGTCGGTCAGAATTTCGACAGGGCTGACAGGGTCATTCCTTCGCTGGGAGAAATCGTGCGGTCCGGTCTTATCGGCTGATCGCACGAACCGGCAGATAAAACAAAAAAACCGGTTGCTTATACCCGCCGAGCTGATAAATTTGAAATATCCCTCATCTTAAGTGCCCGCTTTTAGCGAGCGTTAAAAGGGACGGGGCCGTTAAGAGCCACACTGAAAAGGTAAAAGATATGTTCAAGAAGGTACTTATCGCCAACCGCGGCGTCATTGCGGCGCGAATATTGCAGACCCTGAAGGAGCACGACATCAAGCCTGTGATCGTGTATACTCCGGGCGATGAAAGATCTCTCCATGTGACCGGAAGCCCAGAGAGCATCTGTATACGGGCATACAACGAGATCCCTGAAATAATCTCCATTGCCAAACAGTTCGGAGCGGATGCAATTCATCCGGGTGTGGGGTTCCTTTCCGAGAATATCGACTTTGCCAAGGTCGCCAACCACTACTCAAGATTCATAGGGCCGGATACTACGCTGTTCGTGAAGATGGGAAACAAGGTGAAGGCGAGGGCTATCGCAGTGGAAGCAGGCCTCCCAACCACGCCCGGTTCGGACGGCCCGGTAAAGAACGACAGAGAAGCCTCGCGTATATGCGATGAGATCGGCTATCCCGTCATTATAAAGGCTGCAGAGGGCGGAGGCGGTATGGGCATGGAGAGGGTCACAGAAGAGGAAGAG
>DATKZJ010000020.1:0-16468 GCA_035527995.1 Spirochaetota bacterium
ATTGTTTCCTACTCTCCCGAAGTAGATCGGACCTGCCGCACCGAGGGCGAGCGTCGCATTGGAGAGGTAGTTGTTCATGTTGGTAGGATCGGAGAGATCGACTCCGGTGAGGATAGCCTCCCAAAGCTTCAGGGCGGAATCATCGATGTTCGCCCTCACGCCGAGAGAGAAAACCGATATGATATCGTCATCTACAAGCGCGTATCCAGCCGGATTGTAGAAGACCGAGTTCTCGTCGTTGGCTACTCCTGTAAACGCACCTCCCATAGCCCTCACCATCGGAGGAACGGGCAGCGCCTGGGGCTCCGAATCGTCGAGAGCATATATAAAGCCTCCGGTCAGGAGCATTACGAAGGCGAGAATCGCTACTTTTAGGATGTGTCCTTTAGACGTTCTCATACGGTTCCTTTTTTGCAAAGGCTCTATATAGTATCATCGGAACAACAACGTTTCCCCTCTATCTCTTTTAAATCATGACGCCCGATGTACTTCTTGCTGATGTTCCAGGTAGCCCGGTAACCCCATAATTACGTTATGGGGTTCCTAGGGAGCTATCAGCGAGACCGTAGAACGCCCACTCCAGGACGCCGGTTTTCATGTCGAGAATGTCGGACTGATCCATCGCTGTCGGCGGATTAGCCTCGAGACCATCGAGCGCTTCAAAGGCATTGGTGAGGTAGCCCATCATCGAGGCCTTTGCAGTCGCGTCCGGTTCAACATATACTCTTAGCCCGTTAACTGCCGGAGTCGAATCACTCCATGTACCGATATGATACGTATAACCGCTTGTCTCGTCGGCAATTGCGTCGAGCTCCTCGTTGAGTGTGACGTCAAGGGGGCCCCATCCCGCCACATTACAATCAAGAGCAATCCTCTGCGATGCGACACCCGTCGCGGCCATCATGTTAGCCTGGTACGCCTCGAAAAGGATGCCCGGGTCCACATCGCCGGTTGTGTTGTCGATAGCATTGTTGTAGTCGTCGGCAGAGCTCTGTACATTGTCGTAGAAATCGTCGTATTCACCATCCTGCACGACCTGATTGATGATCTCTCCCTGGTTGTCGGCAGCAATGGTACCATTGAGCACGTCCGCCACGACATCGTCGATAGTGGGAGATGCCTCGTTCATGTATGCAGCCGCCCTTCCGATGTATGCATCGGTGAGATCGTCTCCGCTTGTGCCGCCGTCGATTACATCGGTAAAGTAGTCTATGGCGGTCTGATAGTCACCGCTCGCGATTGCATTGTATCCGGCATCCAACTTAGCATCGGTCCCCATCAGTGAGGGGTCGACGAAAGGACTGAAGAGGTTTATCGGCTTGCATGCTGCAAATGAAATCAGTATTAAAACCCCTGTCAAAAGCATGAGGAATTTTTTTATCTTCATTGCATTTCCCCTTTAGTACCTTAATACTGATTTTCTTGCCTTTTTGGCAAGAAAATATTTTAATCAAGAATGTGGCTTGTCCACATTAGGAGTTGAGCCTCACGTATAATATCCCAAGAAAAAATATAGCACAAATCAGGTCTGTTCACAACTTTATTATTGTATCGGTTCGATATAAAGGAGTAATTATTATAATTTTTGCAATGCTGCTTATATACAATATATACACGATGGCCTGCCTGTCATAATCTTCGGTAAAGGGGGTGATTTTTTCAGTGGTATCTTTTGGTATCTTTTGACCTCGAACCGGCAGGAGAGGTTGACGTAAGGGGGAAAAAAAGACCCCCCGAAAAGGAGGAAAACGAGGGGTCTAATGGTATCTCCTAGGGGAGTCGAACCCCTGTTGCCGGGATGAAAACCCGATGTCCTAACCACTAGACGAAGGAGACATCTGAGCCGCGAAGGAATCGAACCTTCGACCCACGCCTTAAAAGGGCGTTGCTCTACCTACTGAGCTAGCGGCCCTTAACCGGTTTCAATATAGTAACCGATACTTTTTAGGTCAAGAGATTTTTGACCGGTACAATTTTTATGGAATTTGTTCCTATCAGGGATTACAATACAAGGGTCGGGAACAGATGCATCCACGCTGATTTTTAAAGGAGTTTTTAAGTGTATAGTATGACCGGATATGCCCTGAAGACAGTTGAATTCGAAGACTATACGGTGCACTGCGAGATCAAGTCTCTCAACAACAAGTTTCTCGAGGTCAAGTTCAGGCTGCCACCCTATATGCCTGAGATCGAAAACCGCCTGCGAAAGCTCATGAAGGTATCTGTCAAGCGCGGAAAGGTGGAGGTGTACATCCGTGTCGAGGTGAAGGAGCGCACGGAGTTCGAGATCATCAAGTCTCTGTTGCGAAAGTACTACGGAATAATACGAGAGATCGAGGACACCGCAGATTTTCATCTTCAGGTGTCTGTGTCCGAACTTCTCGGCATGAAAAACATACTCGGGCACCATGAAGAGTATTCCTATATAGATCTTCCTTCCGAGCGGATAGTCGGGGTTTTTGAACAGACACTGTCGGCATTCAACGAATCCCGGTATATCGAAGGTGAAAATACCAAAATGGATATCACGGAATATATCGGTGCTATCATGAAGTCTCTGAAAAAGATCGAGGATGCCTGTCCTGCTATCGTAGAAAGATACAAGGCACAGATTAAGGAACGGATACAGGAGCTTCTTGACGACAAGGTTGACGAGACGAGGCTGATGATAGAGGTCGGGATATTCGCCAGCAAGGTGGACATATCGGAAGAGATCTCGAGGATAAACAGTCATGTCGAAAGGGCCCTCGGGCTGATTGAAAGCGATGAATCCTGCGGACGGGAGCTGGACTTCATTATTCAGGAGCTCAACAGGGAGATCAATACAATAGGGTCAAAGGTCGGTGACTATGCGGTTTCAGAAGAGGTGATAAACACGAAAACAATGCTGGAGAAGATCAAAGAACAGGTGAGAAACATTGAGTAACACGGGCTCTCTGGTTGTCGTTACCGCCCCGTCCGGGAGCGGCAAGACCACGATCTACAAGAGAATTTTGAAAGACAACCCCGATCTCTACTTTTCTGTATCCTATACGACGAGGAAGAGAAGGGTCTTCGAGGTCGATGGTGTCGATTACTTTTATATAGACAGGGAGAGTTTCGAACGTAAGATCGAGTCCGACGAATTCATCGAGTGGGCGACCGTTCATGGCGAGCTGTACGGAACAGAGCGCAGGCAGATAGAGAGCTGCCTGAAAAAGAGGAAGATCTGCATCCTCGATGTAGACGTGCAGGGGGCAATCAGGATTATGGAAGAGTACCCTGATGCATTAACGATATTCATACAGCCTCCGGGTATCGAAGAACTCGAACAGAGACTCAGGAAGAGGGGAACAGAGAGCGAGGAGGATATCAGAATAAGGCTCATGGATGCGCAGAATGAGCTTGAATACAGAGGCCTTTTTAAGTATATTGTAATAAACCGAATCGCTGAAGAGGCGATTAGGGAAGTAGAAGCAATCATCGAACAAGAAAAAAACAAGAGGTAATTAGCGCATGCTACCGGTGTACGAAATCATCGATTATACAAAGAACAGATATCTTCTCTCCAAGGCTGTGATGAAGAGGGCAAGGCAGATCAACTTTATTGGTGATGATGAGCTGGAGGGTTACGACGGCAAGATCGTCTCCCTCTCTATGAGACAGATCCTGAACGGTACGATGAACTACTATTTGACAGGGGAGGAGAGAAAGAAGGATCAATCGTCCCAGTAACTGCGCTGCAGTTCTCTAACACAGCGGAGAACTCAGTTCTCTAAAAAAGCGAAGAACTCAGTTCTCTAACTCGGCGGAGAACCCAGTTCTCTAAAAAGCGGAGAACCCAGTTCTCTAAAAAGCGGAGAACTGAGCAGATGTACTGTTCTCAGGCTTTGCAAAAAGATTTTACAAAGACGAGATCTCCATGTAAAGGCCTTTCAAACCGACAGCTTGTCCTGGTATACAGCTTCACTCTCCTCAAGGTGCGATCAAGCACACGATAAAATTCTATACATTATTAAGAAGGGGCCCGCTTCGGTGAAGCAGGGAAGGCTTGTATTCATATTCGGTCCGACAGGAGCAGGAAAGAGCGAGCTTGCGGTAAAGGTCGCCCGAGGGATCGGGGAGATCGTTTCGGTTGACTCGATGCAGGTTTACAAAAGCCTCGAACGGGGCACCGCGAAACCGACTGCCCTGCAGCTCGAGAGTGTGCGCCACCACCTCGTGAGTATTGTTCCTCCCTCCTATCGATTCAGTGCAGGAGATTTCAAGAGGCTTGCGCAGGATGCCATAGATGATATTACAGACAGGGACCTTCTACCGTTCCTCGTCGGCGGGACGGGGCTGTACTTCAGGGCACTGGAGTACAATCTCGATGAGGCGCCGCGCGCAGACACAGCGTTGCGTGAAAGGCTGTACCGTGAAGAGGAGATGCAGAAGGGGGTGCTGTACAGCCGTCTGGAGAGAGTGGATCCAAAAACCGCACGACGCCTTCATCCAAACGACCTCGTGAGGATCGTACGGGCTCTGGAGATATGCGAGATATCCGGCGGCCGTTTCAGTGAGGTCATAGGGAGAACAAAAAAGCCGGGATATGATATCCTGAAGATCGGAATCAATATGGAGAAAGAAAGGCTCTATGATACTCTCGAGATGCGCTGCTACCGGATGGTTGAGGACGGTTTAGCGGGAGAGGTATACGATCGGTTGTATGAGGGGTTGGATGAGAAACTCCCCTCGATGAAGGGTCTCGGGTACAGCCATTTCATACAGTACTTCAAAGGGTGTCTCTCATACGAAGAGACTCTGCGATTGTTTGTGCGGGATACAAAACGATACGCGAAACGCCAGATGTGCTGGTTTCGCCGGGAGGATGCTGAATGGTTTCCTCCGGACAGGCACTCTGAAATAAGGCGAAGGATAGAGGAGTTTACCGTGCGCAGATCATGACAGAGAGGGGGAAGATGAGGTGGTCTACATCGTGATTATGGCAGGGGGCAGGGGAGAGCGGTTCTGGCCGAAGAGCACGAGGCGAAGGCCGAAGCAGTTTCACAGGATCGCTTCAGAAAGAACCATGGTCCAGGAGACATTCTCCCGGGTGTTTCCTGAATTCGGAAAGGAAAGAATATTTTTCGTGCTGGGAAAACATCTTACACAGTCTCTTTTGGATCAGATCCCGGAGATCGACGATCGGAATCTCATAGTGGAACCTGCGGGGAAAAACACCGCCCCCGCAATCGGGCTCGCGGCTGCGCGTCTCGATAAGCTCGATGGTGAAGCGACCATGGTGGTTCTTACGGCGGACCACCTCATTCGGCCGAAAAAGGAGTTTCTGAATGCGGTAAATGCCGCCGTAGAGGTTGCGAACAGAGGAAGACTCGTTACATTCGGCATCAAACCGATACGTCCGGCCACGGAGTACGGCTATGTAGAGACGAGAGGAAGACCACAGAAGACTGCAGGTTTTCACGTATATGACGTAGAGAAGTTTACCGAGAAGCCTGATGAGAGTACGGCGCGCCGGTTTTTGGACTCAGGCCGGTATCTGTGGAACTCGGGGCTGTTCACGTTTCAGGCAAAAGAGATACTCGGTTCAATAGGGCGGCACATGCCCGGGCTGTACCGGTCGCTTATGAGAATACAGGGTAGTATGGGCGGCGAAGATGAGACGAGGATCACAGAGGAGGAGTTCAGTACAATAGAGAGTGTATCCATAGATTACGGGGTGATGGAGAAGTCGGACAGGATCTCCTGCATCGAGCCCGGTTTTTTATGGGATGACATGGGCTCTTGGAGATCTCTGGATCGCTACGGGAAGAAGGATGGGCAGGGAAACGTTGCCGAAGGTGATGTTGTGCTCGTCGAGTCGAAGGATAACATCGTGATCGGTGAGGATAAATCGGTGATCGGTGAAGATAAATCGGTGATCGCCCTCATTGGAGTAAGCGGCCTCATCGTTGTAAAAGAGGGCAACAGGTTGCTTGTCTGTCACAAGGATTATGACCAGCGGATCAAGGAAGCGCTGGAGAGAATGTCCGCGGATGAAAAATTATCGAACTATCTGTAATCCTGTTGCAAATAATACGACTTTTCACTATATTATGCTTCTGTTAAAAGGTGTAGGAAGGGAGAACTACGTTGAGTTCAAACGATGAGTACAGTCCGGAGACTACCTTTGCTGCGCTTGTCATTACACTGAGCTCTTCGGCCTGGATAGGGCTCGGGAAGATCGAAGACCCAGTCGAAGGCGGGATTAAAAAGAACCTGAAGACGGCGAAATATACGATAGATATCCTCCTCATGCTGAGGGCCAAGACAGAGGGAAACCTCGATCCCGAAGAGAAGAGGCTGCTCGATGGGGTGATTGCAGATCTTCAGGCAAACTATGCCGAAACAGTGTTTTCGGATAAAAAAGATACGGACGAGGGTGAAAAAGATCCCTCCCCCCAGGGACCGCAATCGGGTCCCGAGGACAAGAACGAGGAATAATTCAAAGGATTCGGTAAGGTATAGGAGGTATAATGCCATCGGGTAAGAAGAGGAAGAGACAGAAGATTGCTACACACAAGAGAAAGAAGAGGCTGAGAAAGAACAGACACAAGAAGAAGTAGGATGAAGGATTGAAAGGAGATATTGTATTCAAAAAAAGGACCCTCGTCATGGGCATCATCAACGTGAGCCCTGATTCATTCTATGAAGGGAGCAGGGTGCACGAAACGGGATGTGCCGTGGAGAGGGCCCTGCTGTTTGAGGATCTTGGGGCAGATATCATAGACATAGGCGGGGAATCCACAAGGCCGGGATCAGGAGAGATCACCACCGAGGAGGAAAAGAGAAGGGTGCTGCCCGTTCTCGAGGGAATAAGAAAACGAAGCAGCATAACCCTCTCAGTTGATACATACAAACCTGAGGTTGCGACCGAAGCGGTGGACTGCGGCGCTGAGATCGTTAACGATATATCGGGACTGAGTTTTGACAACGGGCTGGAAGATGTGGTCGCGAAAGCCGGAGTATATATCGTTCTCATGCATATACGAGGAAGGCCTTCCGACATGCAGCAGCACGTGGGATATGATGATGTAGTGGACGAGGTATCGCAGGAGCTGGACCGATCGATCGGCAAAGCGGTCCTATCGGGGATAGGAAAGGATCGAATCATCATCGATCCCGGAATAGGCTTTGCAAAAACAGCAGCACAGAACGTAGAGATACTGAAAAACCTCCCAAAGCTCAAGACTAAGGGGTATCCGCTGCTTGTCGGGTTGTCGAGGAAATCCTTCCTTGGTAAGTATACAGGCCTTGAGCCTGAAAACAGACTGGTCCCGACGGTAGCAGCGAATGCTATTGCTATCCTATTGGGTGCCGATATTATTAGAGTACACGATGTACGGGAAGCATCAGAAACAGTAAAGATCGTGGATGCGATCAAACACTCGTAATCTTCTCTTCCCCTATTAAAAACATGTCGGAACTCATCGTCCTCTGAAACAAAGCGGAGGGAAAAGAGGCTGATTCTCGATATGAATGCGATTTTCAATATCTACTGGGTTAAATCTTACCTCCTTCCCGCTGTCAACATCATCATTATAGCCATTGTCATCTACAGAATTTACCTTATGATATCCGGGACAAGGGCGATCCAGGTATTGAAGGGGCTTGCCCTTATTATCTTTGCCGCATGGCTTGCCCAGCTCCTACACCTCGAGACGGTGAGCTGGGTTTTAAATCAGCTTATCCAGGTAGCAGTGATTGCAATCATCATCCTCTTTCAGCCGGAGCTCCGGAGGATACTCACAAAGCTCGGCCAGACGAGGTTTTTCGGAGCTTTGTTTACCCAGTCTGTGAACATCATAGATGTTGTTTCGAGCTCTACAGAAGAGCTCTCAAATCAGAAGACCGGTGCTATCATTGTAATAGAATCAAAGGTCGGGCTGAGAAACTATATCGAAACAGGAACTGCGATAGACGGGCTTCTGAGCGGTGATCTTTTGTTCTCCATATTCAGGAAGGAATCGCCGCTTCACGACGGCGCGGTTATTATACAGAGAGACAGGATCGTTGCGGCCAAGTGCATACTTCCGCTCACAGATCGGCACGAGATCCTCGAAGGATACGGTACACGCCATCTTGCAGGGCTGGGGCTCTCCGAAGAGACCGATGCTTTTATAATAGTGATATCGGAAGAAACAGGTAAGATATCCGTGGCTCAGAACGGGAGCATGGTGATGGGAGTCTCGATAAAGACACTCAAAGCAAAATTAGAGAACTTACTGAGTTCGAAAACTTAAAACCATTATGTTTGTGAAATTAATAAAGAGAATAGTACAGAACTGGCACATAAAACTGCTCTCCCTCGCGCTTGCAGCCATACTCTGGATCTATGTGGACAACCTGAAAGCGAAGGAGATGTTTTTCTCGATTCCACTGGAGGTGAAGAACGTTCCAGCACATCATATGGTAGCGAAAGATCTCCCGGCTGCTGTAAAGGTCGTACTCAAGGGGAAGGAGAGCAGCCTTGCGCTCGTGAATGAAGACATCCTGAAGGCATACGTGGATTTAGAGAAGAGGGCGCGAGCACGATCCAGGGATATCGTGAGGGTGGACAAGGCGAGCCTCCCCCGGGGCGTAACGGTAAAAGAGATAAATCCTGCCGCCGTTGAGGCGGAGATAGAGATCGTAAGCAGAAAGCACGTGAAGGTCGTCCCCGTAATATATGAGGATGTGCCGTTCGGCTATCAGCTGGAGGATGTGGAAGTTGAGCCGAAAGAGGTCGAGATCGAGGGGCCTGTTTCTCTGGTCAACGGGATCGCCTCCGTGTATACTGAGGACATAGATGTCAGCGGGTTAACGGAGACGACCATAAAGGATGCGAAAATTAACCTGTCTGATGATAAGATATTACTTGTGAACGGAGATTCGGTGACCATAAAGGCTATAGTAAAGGAAGTGTACGTCGTGAAGCGGATTGAAGACGTTCCGATAGTCATGGCGAACCTGAAGGAGGACCTTCGAGCGCTTTTACCCAGCTCTGCTGTTTCAGTCCTCGTAAAGGTACCGCAGCGTATTGAGAAAGGCTTAACGAGAGATATGGTTGTCGCGGAAGTTGAATGCAAGGACATAAAAAGCCCCGGCGTGTTCTACCTCCCCGTGCTGGTGAAAACGAGGATGGAGAACACCACCTGTATCAATTTTGAACCTCGAACGGTGGAGATCACCGTCGAGAAGGAGCAGGTCCCCAGAATCAATCTCTGAGGTGTGAATGGTGGGAAAAGAAAATCAAAAAGAGCAGGAACCGGTGAAGGTCTCCTATCTCCTCAAGAATCCGCTTGCGTGTCCTGTGTGCGGGGCGGACTTCAGAAAGGAGGAGATGCTCACCGGCAGAGGAAGGCTCATTGCACGCGACACAACAGAGGAGCTCCGGCGGTCATATGAGCCGAGTAAAAAGGTCGGCGAGCTGTATCCCCTCATCTACCCGATCACAGTCTGCCCCTCCTGCTACTACGCTTCATACAGCGACGACTTTCCCCATATAAAGCAGGAGTACATTGGTGTTGCACTTTCGCAGAAGACCAAAAGGGCGCATGACATAACGATGTTGTTTCCGATAGTTGATTTCAGGCGGCCGAGGAACCTTTTTTCGGGAACTGCGAGCCACATCCTCGCCATGGGATGCTACACGTTTGCTCCAAAGGATCGTGCGCCGACCTTCAAGAAGGGGCTCTGTGCTCTCAGGGCTGCGTGGCTGTTCGAGGATCTCGACCGCAAGTACCCCGGTCAGAACTACGACAGGCTGAAGCTATTGATGTATAGAAAGGCAATGAATTTCTACGAGCGAACGATAGATTATGCCCAGACAGGCGAAGAGCGCATAGAATCCGTTAAACATTTCGGTCCGGACCTGGACAAGAACTACGGGTTCGAGGGTGTCCTCTTTATAGCGAGTCTTTTACTCTACAAGTACGGTAAGAAAGATGACACTGAGCCCAGAATACAAAAGCTCGAGAATGTCAAACGTACTATTTCGAGGATATTCGGGTCCGGTAGGTCGAGTAAGAGCAAACCTTCGCAGATCCTGGATCTCTCAAAAGACCTTTACGAGGAGATCGGCAAGGAGATCGAGGGGCTAAGAGGAGAATGAGGAACATTGTACTCGAGATCTCGTACGACGGCACGAGGTACTCAGGCTGGCAGATACAGAAAAACGCAACAACCATTCAGGATATTATCCAGAGCGCAGTATCAGAGATTGTGAAGCATCCCGTGAAACTCCTCGGTTCAGGAAGAACGGACAGCGGGGTCCACGCGATCGGGCAGGTCGCTTCATTCAAGACTGAGAGCAGCATGTCTCAGGATGAGTTCAAGCGGGCGATAAACAGACTTGTCCCGAACGATATTCGGATCGTGCGGGCTGAAGCTGTCTCTGACGATTTTCATCCCCGGTACAGTGCGAAACGGAGATGGTACAGATATATCATAAGCACTCATGCTGATCCTGTTCCATTCTTTAACAACTATTCCTTTTGGGTGAGGCGGAGGCTCGATGTCGACCTGCTCAACAGATACAGCGGCAGGCTCATAGGGAGCCACGATTTCAGAAACCTCTCCACTATAGAGGAGAGGGATGTGCCGATAAGGAATGTTATAGAGTGCGGTTTCATGCGCAGGAATGATTTTGTTGTACTCGATATCGTGGCGAACAGCTTCCTCCGTAAGATGGTCAGATCGATAGTAGGCACGTTTCTCGCGCTTGAAAAGAGAGGAGAGTCTCCGGAGATGATCGACGAGATTCTTGTCTCGAGGGAGCGGAGTGCATTCGTCCAAACATCGTATGCGGGAGGTCTATACCTCCTGAAGGTGTTTTATTAGTGCTTGGTAATAATCATATGAATTAATCCGGTAATCTATCTGTAAACAACGAGTACAGGATACGTTGTATGCTGGCAGTGATTTACATAGCGCTGTTTTTCCTTGTTTTGCTTTTTGTAGGTTTCCTTCTCATCAAGGTGCGCCAGAAGAAGAGGTACGACCGTGCGTCTGCGCTCTTTAAGGGAGGGAAGTACCGGGAGGCGCTCCACGTCTTTCAGGAGCTCTTGGCCAGGAACCCGAGAAACAGGGTCTATACCTGGAACATCGGACTCTGCTACGAACACCTCGAAAATTACGAAATGGCGCTCGTTGAATACAACAAGCTCACGATGAGCACTTCCTTCGGGCCTTCTCTGAGCGAAGTAGACATACACCACAAGATAGCACTGCTGAGCTTCAAGATAGGAAATATCGACAGGGCCTGGAAGGAGTTCCAGATAGTAACGGGTCTGGACGCGGAGCACTCCGAGGCCTTCTACCATCTCGGCCTCATCGCAATCAAAAGAAACGAGATGCAGAGGGCGGTAGAGTTCTTTGAAAAGGCCTGCCTGCATGACAGGAGCCTTGGCGGGGCGTTCATCGGGCTCGGCAAGGCAAGTTTCAAACTGAATAACTTTGAAAAGGCGAAGAAGGCGCTTGAGCGCGCTATCGAAATAGAACCATCGATTGCTGAATCGCACTTCTACTATGCCATGATCCTCGAGAAGGATCGGAGCTATAAAAGGAGCATCGAGGAGTTCGAGCTTTCGATCGGTGACGAGCAGTTCAAATTTCTCTCGCTTCTGCACCTCGGGAACATCTACATGGCACTGAATGATAGTGAGCAGGCGTTCAATTACTTTGAAGAAGCTCTCTCGTTCGGTACATCGGACACGCGAGAGCTGGTAGAGGCAAAATACCAGTATGCGAACTACCTTGTCGGTGCCGGTGATATCAACAAGGCGTTGAAGCTCTGGAGGGAGATAGATTCGGTCCAGCCGCACTACAAGGACGTGAGAAACAAGATAGATATCTACAGCGAGATTAGCAAGAGCGCTAACCTGACCAAGTTTATCACGATGAGCAAGACGGAGTTCTTATCTGCAGCCAGAAGACTCTGTGAAATCTTCAAAGTAACCGTTGAGAAAATCTCAGTGGAGAAGAAGGATTTTGTGGAATTCATAGGCACTTTCAGGGTCGGGAGGGATGAGCATGTCTGCATCGTGGATATCGCCAGGTGGATTAACGAGGTGGGCGAGATACCGATTCGGGAGCTTCTTGAGAAGATGGGTGACCGCAGTGCTTCGAAAGGGTTTTTTATCACGAGCTCACACTACACCCAGAGGGCCCTTGATCTCTCCAACATTCGTCCTCTCGAGCTGATCGACAAGGAGGGGCTCGAGCAGCTGTTGGAGGACCTTTGACAGGGACGCTGTAAAACAGTTCATTTATCCTGCAATTATCATTTGCTATTTTCCTTTTTTTAGTTTACATTAATACGCTAACCATATATGACATTAAATAGAACGACCGTATGGCGACGGAGAGGGGTATGCGAAAACGCACACTGGAAAGTATTGAAAAGAAACTGATCAAGAAAAAAGATCAGCTCCTCGAGACTATTGAGGGTGAGATCGCCAATGAGATGGAGGGGGTAGAGAGCGAGAACATTACCGGTGATATCGTTGATGAGGCAAACAGCTCCTATGAACATTTGATCTATTCGCGCCTCACCGATAAAGAGCAGCAGAGCCTGCGCGAGATAAATGCAGCTCTGAGCCGGCTTAAGGATGGCGTGTACGGGAAATGTGTAGTGTGTGGAAAGTCTATCGACGAGAAACGCCTCCTTGCTATTCCGGAAGCAAAGATGTGCATAGCCTGTAAAGCAAAACAGGAACGGCGTAAATACTAAGGAACAATGTACGATATTAGGCGGGAGTACGTACGTCTTGTTGGGGACGCCATAGACTACATCAAAACAGGTGTCAGGTCCGGAACGACCGGTCCGGAAGGTCCGACCGGTCCGGAAGGTCCGACCCCTCCGAAGGACAAGATCCTGACAGGTCTCGTAAAAGAGGTCCTTCAATGTACACGCTGCGGGCTTCATCGCGGGAGATTAAATGCAGTTCCCGGTGAGGGAAGCATCGACGCGGATATCCTCTTTATCGGGGAAGGCCCTGGCAAGATGGAGGATATCAATGGGAGGCCCTTCGTCGGGAAGGCAGGGCAGCTCCTTACGAAGATGCTGGCCGCAATAGACCTCACCCGCGAAAAGGTCTACATCACAAACGTCGTCAAATGCAGACCCCCTGAAAACCGTACTCCTCTCCCGGAAGAGATAGAAAAGTGCCTACCGTTTCTACAGAAACAGATTGCCTTCATCGATCCGCTTGTCATCTGCTGCCTCGGCGGTCCGGCTGCCGGTACGGTTCTTGGTTCGGGGGCCGGTATAACGAAGCTCAGGGGAACAATCCACCGCTACAAGCCGCCTGAAGGGCCCGGCTCCAATTCAGCGGGCTCATCCCACGGGGTGCCGGTCATTGCAACCTACCACCCGGCTGCTGTGCTGAGGTTTCCGGAAAAGTACAAACGGCCTGTCTGGAACGATCTCAAGCTTTTACGGGATTTCTACAGAGATATCAGCGAAAAGCGGTAGGAAGACGCTTGTTTCAAAACAGGAGAATAAAGCTTCACCGCGATACGGCGCAACGAAACGTTACGCCAAGATACGTCGCCAAGAGGCGTCGCATAAAATGCGTCGCATATTGGCATGCATAAGCCCAACCCCGGGAGAATAAGCATCCAGGAGTAGTGATGTTTGCAGAAATCGTGTTCAACCGACCGATAACCCCTCTTCTATATAGAATCCCGGAGACACTCGGAGATGTAAAGCCCGGCATGAGAGTAGTTGTTCCGCTTCGCGGAAAATCTATGGCAGGGCTTGTGTACAAGCGGGCCTCAGAGGCTACGAGACCCGATATCACGGGTATCAAGGATATACGCGACATCGAGGAAGTTTTAGATGCCGGTCCTGTCCTTAACCGGGAACTGATAGAGCTCGCGGAATGGATGTCCGGCTACTACCTCTGCGCACTCGGAGAGGCCCTCTGGACCATTGTTCCAAAGGGATACAAGCGAAGGGAAAAGCCCCCCCCGAACCGCTCAGAATGCCTCGAAAAGGGTGTAGAGATAACACTCACACCCGAGCAGAAAGAGGTCCACCGCATACTTCGAGAGGCGATGGGCAAGAGCGGGGAAACGGAGTTCCTGCTCCACGGAATTACAGGGAGCGGAAAGACAGAAGTCTATCTGAGGATCATCAACGATGTCGTGAGAAGGGGAGGGGGTGCAATCCTCCTCGTTCCCGAGATATCGCTTACTCCGCAGACCGTGAACTACTTTTCGAGGAGAGTCGGGGATGAGCTCGCGATACTGCACTCACGGCTTACGAAGGCCGAGAGGATTAACGAGTGGCACAGGATACTGAACGGAGAGAAGCGGATAGTTATCGGAGCCCGCTCTGCCGTTTTTGCACCGCTTAAAGATATCGGTATCATCATAATCGACGAGGAGCACGAGACGAGCTACAAGTCGGACGAGACACCGAGGTACAATGCCAAGAGGGTCGCCCTTTTCAGAACGAAAAGCCACGGAGCGCTTCTGCTCCTAGGAAGCGCAACGCCGTCTGTAGAGTCCTACTTCCTCGCGAAGCTGGGGAGATTCAGACTCCTGGAGCTGAAGAACAGGGTTTCGAACCAGAGTCTGCCAAATACATATGTCACAGACCTCAGGAAGACAAAGAGTAAAGACCACATATCAAAGCCGCTCGCTGCTGCCGTAGAGAAGAGGCTGCGGCGGCAGGAGCAGACGATACTGTTCCTCAACCGGAGGGGGTTTGCGCCGAACATCTACTGTACGAACTGCGGTTATGTGTTCCGGTGCCAGAACTGCGACATCACTCTCGTGTTTCACAAAAAAGAGAAGAAGCTCAGCTGTCACTACTGCGACTATTGGGAAAAACCACCGGAAGTTTGCCCCAACTGCGGTTGCGAGGAGATAGGTTATTCCGGTTTCGGTACGGAGAAGGTGGAGAGGATTTTAAGAGAGAGGTTTCCGGGGGCCGTAGTTGTTCGAATGGATACAGACACTGTCAAGAAGAGAACGATGATCCCCCAGACGCTCGAGAAATTTTCTAAAAAAGAGATAGATATTCTCATCGGGACCCAGATCGTTACAAAGGGGCTCCATTTCCCCGGAGTTACTCTCGTCGGGGTCCTCAATGCGGATATACCTCTCAACTTCCCGGATTTTCGATCCGCCGAGCGTACTTTCAATATCATTACGCAGGTATCAGGGAGATCGGGAAGGAGCGAGAAGGGCGGGGATGTGATTATACAGACCTACAATCCGGTTCACTACGCGATACAGACTGCAAAGAACCAGGATTACGCTGAGTTCTTTGCAAGAGAGATACGCTTCAGAGAGGCGCTCTTTTATCCCCCATTCTGCAGAATCGTTCGTCTCGTGTTCAGAGGCACGGATGAGGACCGTCTTATGCAGCAGGCGCAGAGCGCAGGAGCCTTTATTCGGGAAAGAGCTCCGGAAGGGGCCTCGATCCTGGGACCGACGCTCTGCCCGATCTCGAGGATCAAAAAGAACTTCAGGGTGCACATCATCATCAAGATGAAGGTGATAGGGGAAATCAGGCCATTATTACGGGAGCTTTTTAAAACCATGCGAAAGAGGCACGAGTGCTACATGGAGATAGATATCGACCCCGTCTCCATGCTCTAGAATTTTCTTGGTAAAAAAGATCAGCATGATTATATTTTCGCTATGGCATTGAGAACAGTGAAAAAATATCCCAACCCGATTCTCCGTAAGAAGGCGGAAGATGTAACAGATATTGACGAAGGAATTCATGCCGTCATCGAGGATATGTTCGAGACGATGGGGGGGGAAGCCGGGATCGGGCTTGCTGCACCTCAGATCGGGATATACAAGCGGATTATCGTGGTAACAATCAATGAGAAGGGATTCGAACATCTGGCCCTCATCAATCCTGTGATAACGTCTTCATCTGAAGAGCTTGTAACTTCCGAAGAGGGTTGTCTCAGTGTCCCCGGTATCAATGCCGACGTGAGCAGGCCTGAAAAGGTTACCGTACAGGGTACCACAAAAAACGGCAGGATCGCAGAGATCACCGCGTCCGGCTTGCTGGCACGCGTACTCCAGCACGAGATCGATCATATCAACGGCGGCCTTTTCATAGACAGGCTGTCTGAAAAGGAGCGAAAGAAGATCAACAGTGAACTCGATGACATGCAGCGGGAGTTTACTGCCATGATCCGTTGATCATTTCTCTCGATCGACTAACGTCCATTTCTATGTGAGAATTTGGAATGAGTGCGATTTTCTCACGGATTCAAAATCATGACCCGGCGGTATACGAGGTTTTAGTATGTGGTGAGAAAACCGCTAAAATGTTCATTTCTCACAGAGAAATGAACATTAACATCCATTTGTCGGAACTTCCTGTTGAAAATTGTTCGTAATGGAAGAGAATGAAAGCTCCGCGTATCGCCTTTTTCGGCACACCACTTCTTGCACAGGTTTGCCTCGACGCGCTCCACAGGTCCTTCGGAGT
>DATKZJ010000021.1:0-11279 GCA_035527995.1 Spirochaetota bacterium
CCTCGAAAGCGTTAAAAACAATAATAAATACCATAAAAGAACCCAGCGCCGCCAGGATACTGGAATACACTTTTTTCATATCTTTGCTGCTGTTCGATCGTTTCAATTCAGTTTCACCGTGCGAAATACATTATTTTGAACACCCCAATATACAACCCCTATAGATGAAGAATAAGATATTTCTACCTCCTTTAAACTTTAAAGGAGCTTGAACGCTTCTTTTAATCTTCTATTCTGCAGCATGTACTTTAACCGGTGGTATATCCTAACAGCTCTTCTCGGAAGAAAACAGCGCAAAAGAAAGAGAACAGTCTCAACAGGCGTTATCGACCTTGAGAAGGCCGCATTCAGTATAGATGTCAGAGCGAATTTTTTCTCTCCCCCTTTATACATGCTCCACGCACGATGTGCGAGTATTCGTTTTCTTGCCCGATCGGAAATCAGCGTCTTCCGGGCATCCAGCCAAGAAATGAGAGATGAGAAGTTCTGAGGGCAGCTGACCCGGTCTTCCCTTATATCGTTGAAAAAGATCAGGAGCGGTTGTTTCACCATACTGAAGTGCGCGCCCCCTGCGTGAAGCCGAATACTGAGGTCCAAGTCGTCGCAATTCCCTGATGCTTTATCAAACTTCGTATGGAGTAAAAGCTTTTTTGATAAAAGAAGAGAGCTCGACTGAAGGAGCGGTGCTCTCTTGAATAAATATTCTGCAATATGCTCGTGGCGCTCAATCTCCCTGTCCGAACTCAAAACCTTTACGGCACCGTTATACATGATGACCTGGCAGTAGCAGACTGTATTGTAAGGCTCAGGCTGGCTCAGGATATGGTTCACCTGACGATCGAGCTTTTCCGGAAGCCAGATATCATCCGAGTCGAGAAAAGCAACGAACTGCCCCCTGGCTTCTCTGATTCCTCTGTTCCGCGCCTCTGCTGAGCCGAGATTCCTCTCGTGACGGATATACCGTATGTCAGGACCGCATAGAGACACGACACTCCTCAGGTCTTCTGTAGACCCGTCGTCTACGACTACGATTTCGAAGCCTCTGTATGTCTGGGCCTTCACGCTTTCAATCGCTCTCTTTATATAGTGAGCTCGATTATAGGCCGGTATTATTACTGAAACAGTCGGTGAGCTACTCATCAGTGAAATGATCTCCCTCGCGTTTTGGAGGAGGCCGCCTTGTACCGCAGAAGCGTGCCCTCCCCCTTATCATGAGCTTTTTGCACGGTGCACGGTAAATGCACTTCCTTCACCGGCACACGCTGATGGGACCTTCCCTTCAGGTCCATACGTATCCCGATATTTCCTGCCTGCATATGAATCTTTCTTATGTTGCGCGTAACGAAAACCTGGAAGAACTGAATACCTATATCGACCCCTGTTGTTCCCTCTTCGGGATCGATCATAATGTAACCGTTTCCCACGGGAATGATATTTTCTGAAACCAGCAAGCCGATTTCTCCAGTCATAATTAGTTGCTAGTGCATTCTCCGTACCGTACGACAAACAGGTGTACGGTACGGCTTAATTACCAATTCACCAACATTGCTTTATACACCAGCTCACGAATTGGTTCCTTATAATAATTAGATTTTTTTGTTGATATAGCAATTTTATTAAATATTATAAATTAAAACATAAGAGATAAATGAACCAATTCTGTAGTTTATGCTTCTGTCATCAACTACGAATTAGTTACGAGTAAAATAGTTACATAGATGTCTTTTCTTTTTGAACATACTAATTATAAGCTAAATGAGGGTAAAGGGCAACCTAACTACGGAAATCCCGGTCTCCTCATTGTCCGATTCTGCTTTTATTCGAGAACGCATGAAAAAACTTATCCATCACCGAATTCCATCTACAATACACAGATTTTCTGAGGTTACAGGTTGAGAAATGTCGATAGTAGAGATATATTATTCAGTAGAATAGTACAGGAAGAACAGCATGAGAAGGCTTCTTTACATCTTCATCCCCATACTGCTCATACTGGGCTCATGCGGGATTAGGACGGACCTCTTCCATATAGCCTCTTCGGACCTAAGGGTATACTCCTGCGACCCTGTAAACGGGGGACCCGATATTCCGCTCAATGCGAAAGTCACGGTCGCCTTTACCGCCAACATGGATACCTGGACTACGAAAGATGCGTTTTCGATCTCCTTCGGCGGCAGCACCTACACCGCCGACGACGGCTGGTTCGAGTGGTTCGCCGGGGAGAGCGCGTTTGTATTCCACTACGATCCCGACCATTCCGGCGGCAACGACGACGATTATCCGGTAGGGACGGAGATCACTGTGAGTATAGATACGAGTGCGCGGGACCAAGAAGGCTTCTATCTCACAGAGCAGTTCGAGTGGTCCTTCACCACTTCGCCCGTCCCCTTCTCGGACCTCACCATACCCGAAGTAACGGTATGGGCCCCCTCCTTTTCGGAGCAGATATCCCCGCCGGATTTCGTTGAAATCCAGTTCACAGAGCCGATGATCGCGAGTACCGTTGTACACAGCTTTGTTCTCGCGTCAACCGATTGGCAGGACATAAGATGGTTAGAGCACGGACACTTCCAGTGGTACGATAACAGAATGAGGTTCCGCTACTATCCCCTGAATCCTCTCAAGACAGGCAAAGATTACAAAGTCATGTTCGATTACACCAACGTCAGACCGTGGGACCGCGCAGGAAACCAGCTCGACTCCGCAGACTGGAACTACACGTTCCCCTCGCAGTGGCAAGGGAGTATCAGGATCGTGGTGGACCCGCTGCAGGTCTCTGAACAGCTCACCGATTTTCCGGTGTACGTGGACCTCAGCCAGGTGGATTCCTCCTTTTTCGATGACATAGCACCGGGCGGAACCGATATCTTCGTATTCGACGACAGTAGAACGAAGAAGCTTCCGAGGGAGCTTGTATATACCGGTCCGAATGAAGGTGAGCTCTGGTTCAAGGCCCCGAAGCTGTACACGGACAGGGATACCGTGTTCTATATACTGTACGACTCGCTCCTGGTCGATTCAAACGACACGGACGTGTGGAGCAACGGCTACCTCGGGGTCTACCACCTTCACCAAAGCTTCGATGATTCGACTATACACGCGCACACCGCGAATGATTCCGGAACCTCGGACCAGCTCACTCAGATCGGAAGGGGTCGTTTATTTGATGCAGTAGGTGACGACCTGATTGACATTCCGTTTCCCGATATTGTCAAGAGAGACGGTACTGTTTCCCTGTGGATTTGTCCGAACGACTGGGGAGTATCAGACCACCGAACGATCTTCGACGCGTCCCTGCCGCCGATCAACCCGTTTTTCCTCGATTTCCAGCTAGAGGGCCCGCTCCGGTTCAGGACCTCCGACTTTAGCGGAAACCCATACGAGGTGACAAAGGACGTTTCCTCATTTATTCCCGGGTCCTGGCATCACCTGACAGGCACGTGGCGATACAAGGCCGACCTGGGAGATACGATTACCGCGCCGGCGGCAAACATGTACTTCGACGGGGATTTCGTCGGGCAGAGCGGTGGCGTCCTCTCGACCCTGCCGGTCCTCAACTCGCCGTTTATCGGGCACACAAGGGCTGACTTCGAAACGACCGGTAAATTCTGGGGATCCATCGACGAGATCCATATCTCCGACATCCGGAGGACCGCGGGATGGGTCAGGACCCAGTACAATAACCAGAACGCTCCCTGGGTCGGAGCCGGCGGGTTCTTCAAAGAAATCACTCTGGAATAAGCGTCCAAACGTTCAACGCCGGTAGAACCGATGCCTGGCAGCTATCGGCCATTGGCTGTTGGTGAATCCAACGTGGTCATACAGATTGCAGATAACGGTCTCTATTCCCACCGTTCGAGAGACCGGAGATAGAACCTGTTCCCGCCGTATTCGTTCTCAACAAGCTTGCCCTCCCTCAGGAGCCAATCGAGAAGTACGGTACCTCCGCCGGTTTCCTTTAAGAACTCCTCCACCGCGTCCTCCCTCATGGGGTGCACAGCAGTAATGGAGAGAAGGTCCCGCTCGATGTTCCCGGTATGCTGAAACTCGTTTCCCTCGTATCCGACGAGGAGCTCCGTATTGATTCCGCTTTCATGCAGTAGATGATACGTGAGGCCGACCTTGTACTCGCTGGCATGTTTCACCCATGTCTCGGCGGGCGGCCTTACCGGTACGGCAATGTAGCTCTTCTGCGGCTTAACTGCTTTAATAAAGTCCGTGGTAGAGATGATAGCTTCGACTGCATCGTTGATACCTGCAACAAGCATTGTCTCTGTTAAAAGTATACCGTCGTAATCGCAGGAAAACCGCCCTATCCCGTCGAGCACAGAATCCAGTCTTAATTCACCGTGCGGCCTCGCAATCCTTTTCCAGCTCTGTTCTGCTACAGTATCGATTTTCACAGAAACGAGATCAGCGTTCCCAATGGCTTTTCGTACCTCACTCTTCCAGAGCAGAGATGCATTCGTGATCACCGCGACCCGCACACCAAGGCTCTTTACCCCGTCTATCTGCTCTCCAATACACCTTTCGAGCGTTGGCTCGCCTTCAGGCACGAATGAAAGCCAGTCTACGCTGATTCCGCTCTCCTTCGCCATCTCGAGCTTTGCAGCAACTGCTTCCACCACATCTTTCGTATCGTACCAGTGGCCCTGTGTCGAAGACATGTGCCTCGTACGCCGGAGCTGACAGTAGATGCACGAATAGGTACAGTGACTGGGAGGGATCATGTTAATACCGAGACTCTTTCCCAGGCGCCTCGACGGGACGGGGCCGAACGCGATCATAATCTTTCCCATATTGAAAATGGTTCCCGTTATCAATATTATAACCGCTTTGTCGTCCGGTCAAGGTTAATGCGGTTTTCTCAAAGATTGCTGCAATCTGATTGCATAGCAAGGGGGTTAAATGATAATTTGGCAGATGTAAAAAATAATGTTTACGGTGAGAAAAGCGCTAAAACACCCATTCCTTAATATTTACGGTGATTTGTGAGAAATGGGGGTTAATCTCCCTTTACTTGACCTTCAATGAAAGCTTCACTAAACTATAGGAAAGGGATGAAAACGTTGAACCTGAAAAGACTATACCATCATCTTGTCTGGCTCATGAGGGGAGTGCAGGTCATAGCCCTCGTAGGGAGGTCCGGGACAGGCAAGAGCTTCAGGGCCCAACTCCTTGCTCAGAAATTCGGGATCGATATCATCATCGACGACGGACTTCTCATCAGGGATCAGAACATTCTCGCGGGAAAATCGGCAAAAAGGGAAAAGGTAAATATCACCGCGGTGAAGACCGCGCTCTTCACCGACGATGCCCATTCCAGGGAGGTGCTGACAGCACTCCAGCATCAGCGGTTCAAGCGCGTGTTGATACTCGGCACGTCGGAGAAGATGGTGCATTCAATCGCGCAGACACTGGACCTCCCCCACCCCCAGCGTATCATCAATATCGACGACGTAGCCACCCGGGAGGAGATCGAGACCGCACGCCGGGCAAGACAGACCGAAGGCAAGCATATCATTCCGGTCCCTACCATAGAGGTAAAACGCAACTACCCGCATATCCTACTCGACTCCGTCAAGATTCTTATTAAAAAGGGCCTTCCTTTTAGAAGGCGGCCGCAGGTCATCGAAAAGACAGTGGTGACAACGGAGTACTTGTCGAAGGGAAGGGTCTCGATTTCCGAAGGATCGTTGAGCCAGATGGTGTTTCACTGCGTGAGCGAGTTCGATCCGACTCTCAGGGTCATGAAGGTTATTGTGAAAAACGACCGTTCGGTTTACAGTCTCGAAGTAGTACTAAACATTCCATACGGTCTGCAGATTGCGGGAAGGATCCACGATCTTCAGCAGTACATCATGGTGAATATAGAAAAGTTTACCGGAATTATCCTGAAGAGGGTCGACATCACGATAGGAAGGGTATCAGACGTTAACGAGGAACCGGTCGGCAAAAAGCTCTGAAATTACAGAGAAGCTCTAAAAATATACCCGGACGTTTTTCAGAAGGAAAAAAAGAGGCTTGAAGGTTTTTGCTATTCCGTCTCTTTTGCTGCAGAGATATCCTTTATCTTCTTTATGATCGCCTTGATGTTCACATGCTTCTTTATAAGCGACTTGGCCCGTTTGATCTTGTCCGTATCCGTCGGGCGGATCTTCACGATGAGGTTGTTCAGCCTCTGCGCGGTCTCGTAGGTCATCTCCTTCACCAGGATCATAGGTATATTGGTGCGCTTTACAAGCTTTAGGATCGTCTTATTGGGAAAAATCCCGCCGGTGAGGATTATCCCCTTCACGCAGTACGCCTTGGAGATCCCTATCACGCATCCGCTCAGTGCAGCGAGAATGAGGTCCTCACGGTTTCCCGGGGTGATTAAAAGCTCGTCTCCACGGAAGAACTCGAGCGCCGTATGCGGAGGCATCGCGCCTACGAGGATCTTTCCAACGCTCTGATCGAGCCCCTTTTCGCCGCAAAGAAGCTGCCCGTGGATGTCCTCAAGAAGCTGACGAATCGTGGGGCTCGACAGCTGGGGACAGAAGGGGACTACCCCAAGCACGTCTATACCTCTCTTGCTAAAGCCATCCCGGACAAGCCGGTCGATCTTATCGTACTTATCTTCTCTCACCTTGTTTATCACAACACCCAGAAGCTTCACCCCCAGGCTGTCAAACAGCGCCTTGTTGATGCTCACCTCGTCTATCGGCCTGCCGATCCCGCCAAGTGTCACCAACACTACCGGTGCGTCCAGAAGCTTCGCGACCTCCGCATTGGAAAGGTCGAGCACGGAACCGACCCCGGCGTGCCCTGTTCCCTCGATCACCATGAAGTCCTTCCCGTGGCTCGCTCTGAGGTACGCCTGCTGGACCTTGCGCCTGAGCTTCTCGGGGTCCCCTTTTTCGATATACCTCTCTGTAAACCCGCGAGGAATAGCTATGGGGCTCATGTCGGTGAGCTGGTTTTGTATCCCGAAGACCTCCTGCATGAGGGTCGCATCCTTATCTATCTTGTGCCCCTGTATTGTGGTGACCTGCTGGCCCACGGGTTTTATGTATCCGACCTGTTCGAAGTATGCGTTGGTTGCAGAGAGGAGTCCAAGAGCCGTGACTGTCTTACCGTCATTCTGTCGGGTCGCTGCGACATATACACGCATCGTGTTACTCCAGCCTAGATAATATGGAACGCTTCCTCGATAAAATTTGAAAAGGTCCTGCGGATGGTATGGGCCCAAGGGGTTGGTATGCGAGACTCTTCGTGGCCCGTTTATTCTTCAGTATCGGAGATATCGACGCCAACGTCCTCTATATAGGGAATTTCATCAGACGTTTCTTCCGGGAGATCCTCGATCGTTTCCTTCACCTCAAGCATCTCTCGGATCTGGATCTTCGACTGCCGTGAATTGAGATAGCCCAGAACAAAACTCACGATGAGGAACAAAGCCGCAAGCAGTGTCGTGAATTTAGTGAGTACGTTGCCTGTCTTCGTTCCAAAGGCGGACTGGCTTCCTCCTCCGAACAAACCCAATCCTCCGCCCGAGCCCGGCTGTATCAGTACCACTACAATGAGCAGTACCGCAACAATAAAAAAAATAGCTGTTAGTGATATTACCATGCCTGTTTACCTTTACCTATTAATATATCCTAAAAAGGCTCAGGATTCAAACTTTATAATGCGTAGAAAGGAATCCGCCTTCAGCGACGCCCCACCCACGAGAACTCCATCAATGTTCGGTTTTGCCATCAATCCGTCTATGTTCTGCGGCTTCACCGAGCCACCGTACAATATGCGTATCTCAGAAGCGGCCTGCTGTGAATAGAGCTCGGAGACAAGCGACCTGATGTACGATTGGACGCCGTCGGCATCCTCCGGCGTTGCAGTCTTTCCCGTACCTATCGCCCATACCGGCTCATAGGCAATGACCACGTCCTTCAGGGTTTCCCCGCTTACGCCCGTGAGTCCGCTTTCAATCTGCCTTTTTATAACATCTTCAGTAGCTTGTGATTCCCTCTCCTCCAGAAGCTCGCCTACGCAAAGGACCACCTTGAGCCCCTGTTTCAGTGCTGAGAGCACCTTACTGTTGAGGAGGTCGTCCGGCTCTCCGAAAACGTGCCGCCTCTCACTGTGACCGATGATTACCCACCGGCATGGAACGGAGAGAAGCATCTTCCCCGAGACCTCACCTGTGAACGCCCCTTCTTCCTCATGGTAGATGTTCTGTGCGCCGAGCTGGATCTTCGATCCCTCGGTCACCCGGGCAACTTCGCTCAGGAGGGGAAAAGAAGGGCATACAAGTATGTCCCTGTCCTCAATGTCCCCTGTTCCCTTCACCAGCTCTTCTGCGAGTCGGACCCCGTTTTCGATATCTAAAAACATCTTCCAGTTTGCGGCAATAAAAGGTCGCCTCATCTGCCTGTCCTCACTTCGATTTCTGTGTCAAATATACCGTTACTGCAATTTATCGAGAAGCGCCACAACCCCGGGTAGCTCTTTTCCCTCGAGAAATTCAAGGGAGGCGCCTCCGCCTGTAGATACGTGAGTGATCCGTGCGGCGAGTCCCGCCGAGTTCACCGCAGCAACAGAATCTCCGCCTCCTACCACAGTCGTGCCCTTACTCGAAGCCAGCGCCTTGGCTAGCTGCCTCGTTCCCTTTGAGAATTTCTCGATCTCGAATACCCCCATCGGCCCGTTCCAAAGGATGGTCTTTCCGATCTTTATCTCCTTCTTGAACGCCCTCACAGACTTCGGTCCTATATCGAGGCCGATCATCCCCGCGGGGATCGCGTTTGTGTCGACGATCCTGACCCTTGCATCCTCCTCGACCTTTTCAGCGATGACGTGGTCAAGTGGGAGCAAAAGTTTGATTTTCTTCTCGTCAGCCTTTTTGATAAGCTGGAAGGCTAGTTTTACCTTGTCCGTCTCGACCAGCGAGTTTCCGACCTCGAACCCTTTTGCCTTGAGGAATGTGTAGCACATCCCTCCCCCGATGATGAGCACATCGACCCGGTCTATGAGCTTTTCGAGCACGCCTATCTTCGTCGAGACTTTCGCCCCGCCGATGATCGCGATGTAAGGGTGCTCCGGAGAATATAGCAGCTTGCCGAGGAAGTTCATCTCCTTCTCCATAAGGAAACCCGCGTATGCCGGTAAAAGCTTTGCAATTCCCTCTGTCGAAGCATGCGCGCGGTGCGCGGTACCGAATGCATCATTCACATAAACGTCGGCATAGGCTGCGAGCCCTTCTGCAAACTTCGGGTCGTTCGCCTCCTCCTCCTTGTGGAACCTGAGGTTCTCGAGAATCGCGACATCGCCGTTCTGCATACCTGAAATTATCTTCTGCGTCTCCTCACCGATCGAGTCTCTGCACACGATGACCTCTTTACCGAGAAGCTCTGAGAGCCTCTTTCCCACGGGTTCGAGCCTGAGATCTTCCTTTACCTGCCCTTTCGGTCTTCCCAGATGGCTCATAAGCACGAGCTTCGTGTCCTGGTTCATCACATGTTCTATGGTCGGAAGTGCAGCTCTAATACGCGTGTCATCCGTTATTCTTCCTTTAGAATCGAGAGGAACGTTAAAATCCACCCGCATGATGACGCGCTTACCGTGTAGGTCGACATCTCTGATCGTCTTCTTATTGATCATGCAACTCTCTCCGTGTCGTAATGGCTTTTCAGTACTATATACCCGTTAATTGGTAAAGCTGCACCAGAATCTTTGCCAGTTCCTGGAAATGTCATCGGACATACAGGTTGCAGCTGTTTCAATGTACAAAACTCTATTAGAAAAGTTTCTCTGCGAGATCCACGACTCTGTTGGAGTATCCCCACTCGTTGTCGTACCAGGAAATTACCTTTACCAATCTCTTGTCGATAACCATTGTAAGGAGCGAATCAAAGATCGATGAGTACGGGTTGCCGATTACATCCGTCGAGACGATGGGATCGGTGCAGTACTGGAGGATACCCTTCATTGGACCTTCGGCAGCCTTCCGCATGGCATCGTTCACCATCTCCTTCGTCACATCCTGGCCGACCTCCACCACGAGGTCTACAATAGACCCGTCGGGGACCGGGACCCTCATCGCCATTCCGTCGAGCTTGCCGTTGAGCGCGGGGATCACTTTCCCGATCGCCTTTGCGGCGCCTGTTGTCGTGGGGATGATGTTCGTTGAAGCGGCGCGAGCTCTCCTGAGATCCGAATGCGCGAGATCGAGGATACGCTGGTCGTTCGTGAAGGCGTGAATCGTGGTCATGAGGCCGCTCTTGATCGTAAAGCTGTCGTGAAGCACCTTCGAAATCGGCGCGAGACAGTTGGTCGTACAGGATGCATTGGAAACGATCTTGTCCTCAGGTTTCAGCATATCATCGTTTACGCCGAGCACGATGGTCCGATCGATCTCGTCCTTTGCGGGCACCGTGAGTATCACCTTCTTCGCCCCTGCATCGAGGTGCATTGCGACCTGTTCCCTTTTCCTGAATACTCCTGTCGACTCGACAGCAAGATCGACACCAAGCTCCTTCCAGGGCAGCTTAGAGGGGTCTCTCTCACTGAGCACTTTTACTGCTTTACCGTTTACAGAAAAACCGTCCGACGTGACTTCTACTTTTGCGTCCAGTCTTCCGTGGACCGAATCGTATCGAAGCAGATGGGCGAGCTGATCAGGTGGAAACATATCGTTGACAACCACGACCTCAACGTTCTCTCTTTTATCTGCAATTCTGAAAACGTTTCTTCCGATCCTACCGAATCCGTTGATTGCAATTTTTATAGCCATTCTAAATCCTCCAACTATTGTTTTGCTGGTTTTCGGGTGAATAGTACCCGAGAACCAGGTTCATGTCATGTAATGTTGATATCAAACCGATGCTTAAAAATATATTTTATAAGTGTAATAAGTTTTCATTAGATCATCAAGAAATTATATTCCCGGATTCTATTCTCTCTTCAGAACCGCCATGAATGCCTGCTGGGGGATGTCTACGTTGCCGACCCTCTTCATGCGTTTCTTTCCCTCTTTCTGCCGCTCGATCAGCTTTCGCTTTCTCGTGATGTCTCCTCCGTAGCATTTCGCCGTCACGTTCTTTCCGACCGCGCCTATGGTTTCGCGGGCGATGATCTGTCCCCCGATCGCCGCCTGCACCGCGACCTTGAACAGGTGCCGCGGGATTTCGGCCTTCAGCTTGCGTACGATCTCCCTCGCGCGCTCGTACGCCCTCTCCCGCCGCACGATCTGTGAGAGCGCGTCCACCTGCTTGCCGTTCACCAGGATGTCGAGCCGCACG
>DATKZJ010000022.1:0-5560 GCA_035527995.1 Spirochaetota bacterium
CATTTTCACCGATTCCGCTCTTAAAAAAGAGGTCGAAAGAATTACCACCGTGAAAGAGGCGTGTGAGTTCGGTATAAGAAAGGAACTGGATTCCATTCTCTACTATCAGGAGATTAAAAACTTTGTTCCTGAGAATGAAAGAGACAGTATAGATGCGATAATCGCTGAAGAACGACATCACTTCATCAAGCTTACCGAGTTGAAAAGGGAATTGTAATAAAGCTAACACCGAGGGGGATATGATGATTAAAAACAGTATTGAAAAAGCAATCAACGATCAGATCAATGCGGAACTATACTCAGCCTATCTCTACCTTTCAATGTCGGCATATTTCGAAGGCAGCAACCTGCACGGTTTCGCACACTGGATGTCCGTTCAGGCCAAGGAAGAGATGGCGCATGCAATGAAGTTCTATAACTACACCTTTGAGAGGGGCGGCAGTGTTAAACTGACATCGATTGAAGCCCCTCCGGCGAAATGGAAATCACCTCTCGAGGCTTTTGAGAGTGCCTATAAGCATGAGCTGAAGGTAACCGGGCTCATTCACAAACTGGTAGACCTCGCACGATCAGAAAAAGATGTCGCCACTGAGAACTTCCTCATGTGGTATGTCGACGAGCAGGTGGAAGAGGAAGCCCACTCAGACGCCATAGTGCAGAAACTCAAGCTCATTAAAGATTCGCCGAACGGACTTATTATGCTCGACAAGGAACTCTCCGGGCGGGAATAGAGTCGCTGTAATTCCGCTCCTACAGGTCCCACCCCTGTGTGACAAGCACACAGGGGTGAGAGGTAAAATCGAATCTGAGGTGTAGTGGAGCATGGAAGCAAACGGGACAGGAATCGATGGCATCAAGCGGTATTTAATGAAGGAAGGGATCAACCCGTCTTATCAGAGGCTGAAGATATTCGAGTATCTTCAAAACCACAGGGTGCACCCCACTGTCGATATCATATACAACGACCTATGCAAACATATACCTACTCTTTCAAAAACAACAATTTACAACACCCTGAACCTCTTTGAGCAGAGGGATATCATCAAGAGCTTGTCCATCGAAAAAAACGAGCTTCGTTATGAGTGTGACCTCAGGCCCCATGCACATTTCAAATGCAAATCGTGCGGAAACATCTTCGACATATGGCAGGAATTCCCTCGCATGATTCAGCAGACCGTGGACGGACATCGGGTCACAGAACAACAGCTCTACCTCAAAGGTGTTTGTAAAAACTGCTCCCAAGACCTGTAGTAGTAATGAACCGAGACTGAGTGATGAGGGCTTCAGCCTTCATTATCTTGAATATAACCTTGTAATCATATCAACAATTTAGCGATTATAAATGGCTGGCTTTATGAACAGCATGCCGTTGCCGAACGAAGCGTTTTCCGATCCGGAGGTGATAATTACCCGCAGCAAGAGAGGCCTGCCGAAAGATTTCCCGGGCAAAAGGTCTTTGCCGACTTTACACCTGTATGTACGACAGAGCTCGCGGATTTTCATAAGCGGTACGAAGTGTCCGGGGCCTTGAGCTGTGAACTTGTTGAGCCGAACATCGATACGGATTTTTCCCATATCAATTGTGTTCTGCGGATAGAAGAAAATTTGAAACCGAAGATTGATTTCCATACTATTGACGAAGACGCATGAAAGGACTCGGGAATTCGTCCGGGAAAACAAAGAACTGCAGGACAACTGTATTCGCTTTGACTCCGGGGGATTAACCTCTGACGATACCCTAATGTGGACAAGCCACATTCTTGGTGAAAATCAGTATTAAGGTACTAAAACCCGTAAGGGCCGGGACTGTACGCGGGCACCAGACCTCAGTGCAATATCCGCAAAACGGGATTACAGGCGGGAGGGACATTGTTCCTGCCGCGGCCCCCTTAGCGGGCAGCAAACCGGAGAGCTAATTCCACACCTGCTATGACAGCTGTTTCTGTCATAATGATGTGCAAACCATACATAGATGGAGGGAGTACCGATGAAAAGCATAAAAGGGACAAGAACCGAAAAAAATCTGCTCGCCGCTTTTGCCGGGGAGTCGCAGGCAAGGAACCGGTATACGCTCTTCGCTGAGCGGGCGAAAGAGGAGGGTTACGAGCAGATCGCGGCCCTCTTCCTCGAAACAGCAGACAACGAGCGCGAACATGCCAAGCGCTACTTTTCGTTTCTCGAAGGAGGCGATGTAGAGATACAGGCGAGCTACCCGGCAGGAATCGTGGGATCGACGCTCGAGAACCTCCGGGCAGGAGCTGCCGGAGAAAACATCGAGCACACCGAAATCTACCCCGGATTCGCCGACATCGCGGATGAGGAGGGCTTTGCCGAAATAGCCAGGGCGTTCAGAAGGATCGCGGAAGTAGAGGTCTGGCATGAGAAGAGGTACAACAGGCTGGCAAAGAATGTAGAGGAAAAGAGCGTGTTCAAACGGCCTGAAAAGGTACTCTGGAAGTGCAGGGTGTGCGGCCGCGTCCATGAGGGGCTCGCTCCTCCGAACAAGTGCCCCACATGTCTGAATCCGTCATCTTATTTCGAGCTTTATGTAGAAAACTACTGATGACCTACATATCAACTGGAGGATACAGATGGATATCTTAGAGTTCGCCATGCAGATGGAGCTTGACGGAAGAAATTTCTATCTCGGTCTTGCAGACAAGGCTGAGGACGAAGGAGTCCGGCGGATCTTAGAAATGCTCGCAGGAGACGAGATGAAGCACTATACGATCCTTGAAGAGTTGAAAGTAAAAGAACCGAAAATGATCGACACAGAGATCCTCAGCAGCGCGAAGAACGTTTTTAAAGAGATGAAGGACAAGGGAGAGGAAAAAACTTTTCCGGCCGCGCAGATCGATCTCTATAAAAAAGCCCAGGAGATAGAGCAGAAGAGCAGAAATTTCTATCTCGATAAGGCGAAGGAGGTTAAGAAGGAATATGAGAAGGACCTCTTCAACCGCCTTGCAGAAGAGGAAATGAAGCATTACGTTCTGCTGGATAATATCATTGGGTATGTTTCAAAACCGAAAACATGGCTCGAAAACGCAGAATGGTACCATCTCGACGAGTACTGACCCCTTTTCCACATGAATATGGGGAAATGAGCACCCGAATCGGGTGAATAGTAAATGAGAGAAAATCATACATGTAGGGGGGAGCACCGCATACGGGTAATCAAAAACAGTGAGCCGCCCTATGTCGGTTTCTCCGGAATATATTATGAAAACACGCTCACATAATTTGAGAGATAAAGAAACAGGGGTTAAGGCTGAACGCGGCGTTCGTACCATAGGACGCGCATTACAACACACGAGGAGGATACAAAATGGCTAAGCTTGGCGATATTACACAGGCCGCTGACTGGAAGAAGGAAAAACATGTTCCGGTGATAGAGTGCCCAGATGCCGTTCGATCCGGGGAAACGTTCGATGTAAAGGTAAGCCTCGGAAAGGAGATAGCTCATCCCAACACGACGGAGCATCACATCAGATGGATCACTCTGTACTTTCACCCGGAGGGCGATAAGTTTCCCTACCAGGTGGGCCACTTTGAGTTCACGGCGCACGGTGAATCGGCAGCAGGGCCAAACCAGGGGCCCGTGTACACCGATCATTCGGTTACATCCTCACTCAAAGTCAGCAAGGCGGGGACTCTGCATGCACTCGCTCTCTGCAACATCCACGGGCTTTGGGAATCGAGTAAAGAGATCGGTCTGTCCTGAAACGAGAAGCAGCCTGTCATGGGGGGCGCAAGCACTGCGGGGTTGCCAGTCAATAATCTGAACAGGGGGGGACATATCATGTCTGTTGTTGAAATCAAGCCCGATGTATACTGGATCGGCGTGAACGACCGCACTACGGACCTGTTCGAGGGTCTCTGGCCGATAACGAGGGAGGGAGTTTCCTACAACTCATATCTGATAAACGATGAAAAGAAGGTCATCATCGATCTCGCAAAATCGATAAAGACCGACCTGTTCTTTGAAAACATCTCCGAAGTGATAGATATCAAAGAGATCGACTACCTCGTCGTTAATCATATGGAGCCGGACCACACCGGAATCCTGAGCGTCCTGAAGCGCATGGCTCCGAAGCTCACCATATTTGTGTCCCCCAAGGCAGAGAAGATGCTTCAGAGCTTCTACGGAATAAAAGACAGGGTCAGGGTCGTCGAGGACGGGACCACGGTCGAGCTCGGTAAAAGGACCATCCAGTTCTTCCATACTCCTTTTGTACACTGGCCGGAGACGATGGTGACATATGAAACAACCGACAGGATACTCTTTTCATGCGACGCCTTCGGAGGATACGGCGCTCTTCGCGGCGCGATCTTTGACGACCAGTGTACGGACCCCGACTTTTACGAGAAGGAGTCTCTGCGCTACTTTGCCAACATCGTAGCGAAATTTTCAAGGCCTGTCCTGACCGCGATTGATAAGCTCGGGGGGCTCGATATCGGCATCATTGCACCTTCTCACGGCCTGATCTGGAGAAAGGACCCGGGACGCATCATCGAGCTCTACAAACGCTGGTCGGAGTACGCGACCGGTCCCACCGAACCCGGTATCACCATGATCTACGGCTCGATGTACGGGAACACGGAGACCATGATGAACGCCGTTGCCCACGGTATATCATCCGTCGGGACACCGCTCGAGATATTCGATGCAGCCCGCATCCACCCGAGCTATATCCTCCCCTCTCTATGGACGAAAAAGGGGGTCGTGATCGGCGCTCCCACGTATGAAGCGAGCCTCTTTCCTCCTGTCGCGAGGATGCTTGCAACCGCAGCATTAAAGAAGATATCGAACAAGAAGGCGCTGTACTTCGGAAGCTTCGGATGGAGCGGCGGCGCTCTTAAGGAAGTAAAGCGGATAACAGAGCCCCTGAAATGGGAGTACGTCGATACTCTCGAGTTCCCAGGCGGCCCGTCCCGGGACGATCTGAGGAAGGGAGAGGAGATCGGTGCGAAGTTTGCGGGGATGGTAACAGGATCAAGCTGACAGCCAGTCCGCCATATACCGTTTGACTGCCGCCCTCACCCTGTGGATAGGAGATTCCGCACTACCTGAACTCATAGTACTTTTTGATGCTTTTTTCCACGTTCCACCGGCACTTCAACCCGACAGGAAAGACCACATAGTCGCCCTGTTCAATATCGATATCGCCGTCCGCTGTTGATATCCGTGCTTTGCCTTCGATGATGTAGCAGTGCTCCTCCGATGTGTACTCCCAGTCGAAGTCCGAGGGCTCCTTCTCCCACACTCCCCACGACCCTACTCCCCGTTTCTCGGCTTCTTCCGGCGCAAGGCGCTCGACCTTTATCCTGTCCATAAACCGTTCCCCGTTCGATTGTATAATTTGCAGAGAATACTATAGTACGCATGCCGGGGACGAATCAAGCTAAAAAACAAGAGGTTACCGAAAACCGTTCCCGAACGTCATACAAGGATGAACGGCTTGTTGTTCCTGTCCCTCTCGATGACTATTTCGAGGTTGAACACCCTGCTGAGCTCATCTCCGTTGATTACCTCTTCGGCACTCCCGGCACAGGCAATCGC
>DATKZJ010000023.1:0-10195 GCA_035527995.1 Spirochaetota bacterium
AAGAGCCTTGAGAGTTGGCTCTTTAATGTCGATACTGAAAGTAGCTCTGTAATCAATTTTCATGGTAAGGCTCCTTTACGTATTTTTCGTAAAAGGAGCCTTTTACTTTAGTCAGGTCTCCAAATTTCTACGCTACTAATATTTTAGGGGTGAGGCGGTCAAGAAGGATAGTCTATAATTTCATACATTATAATAGATTACGTGAAAATAGCTCTTTGAGAGGGCATGAAAAAACTTGAGTTCTTTTTGTCATCTTTTCGCTTTTGAGTGCTAAAAAACTCTGTTTGGGTGTGATTTTTGAGTTACTTTTACATAGTGAGCTTTTTAATTACTTACATAGAAAAGGATTAGAATGTTGAACAGGCTTGAATTATAGCAAGTGAATATCGCTTTGCCATTCATTAAAAGTTCCAAGCGTAACAGAAGCCGATTTTAATTAAGGTCGCAGTATACTTTTCTTACTGAATTCTCAATAAAGTGCCCGAAGCTATTGGACTGCTCTCCGTTTTAATCCCTACCTACCCCACACAACAACCGCCATACCAAACCCCTTACGTATCAAGATTGTTTTCAAAATAAAAAACGTTTATTAACAGCAAGGGCAGTCTTATTGTTTATGGAATAAAGCGGCTTTGTAAAAGGGGTTGCAATGGCTGAAAAGAACGAAGCAGAGTCTGGAAAGGGAAGTGGTATCAGGTCTCTTCCGAGAAACATCTGGGCAGTGAGCTTCACGAGCTTCTTCATGGACGTTTCGAGTGAGATGGTCATAAACATACTCCCGCTCTTTCTTTCTAACGTCCTCGGGATACGCATATCGGTCATAGGCCTCATAGAAGGGGTGGCAGAGGCGACGGCCAGCCTGCTGAAGCTTTTCTCCGGATGGGTCTCGGACAGACTCAGGAAGCGAAAATGGCTGGCAGTGGTAGGCTACGGCATGTCGACGCTTGCAAAGCCTTTCTTCTACTTCGCGAACAGCTGGGAGGTTGTTGCAGGAGTCAGATGGTGCGACAGGTTCGGAAAGGGGATACGAACTGCTCCGAGGGACGCGCTCGTAGCTGACTCCATAAAACCGCAGCAGAGAGGGCTGGCGTTCGGGTTCCATAGGGCAGCAGACACAGGAGGCGCGGTCATCGGGCTTGCGCTCGTCCTTGTCATCATCCTTGCGGTTCAGGCAGGAGGGGGAACCCTGAGAGAGAGCACATTCAGGATGGTTGTGCTCATAAGCCTCATCCCTGCGGTTCTTGCTGTGGTTTCGCTAATAATCGGGGCCCGGGATGTACACTGCAGTACGCATGGAACTGCAAAGAGGCCCGGTATCAAAGGACTCGGGAAGAGGTTTGCCCTGTTTATGCTGATAGTCGGGATATTCGATCTCGGAAACTCTTCTGACGCATTCCTCATCCTGAGGGCACAGGAGAGGGGCCTCGGGCTGGTCGGGATCATAGGCATGCTCCTCACTTTTAACTTCGTGTATGCGGCTGTATCGACACCGGCTGGGTCGCTTTCAGATAGGATAGAGAGAAAGAGGCTGATAGTATCAGGCTGGTTTGTATACGCACTCCTGTACCTCGGCTTTGCGCTCGCAGGACGGGGGTGGCACGTCTGGGTCATATACGCCATGTACGGGGTGTATTACGGTATGGCGTACGGGACAGCAAAGGCCCTCATTGCGGACATAGTGCCTCCGGAGCTCAGGGGAACAGCGTACGGTACGTACAATGCGGTCCTTGGAATACTGGACCTTCCCGCTTCTCTCATTGCAGGTGTGCTCTGGCAGGGGATAGGAGGGTGGACGGGATTCGGGGCCTCGGCGCCGTTTTTTTTTGGAAGCGCAATGGCCTTTATAGCAGGCCTTATCATGATATTCTGGAAGTCAGAAGAGTCGTGACATAAGAAGCTGTATCTATACAAAGCCCTTTACACCGTCTATGATGAACTTTACGCTCAGGAAAACGAGGAAGGCTCCGCATCCTGCGAACACGACCTTCTGAAAAATCTTACCGAAGAACTGTCCCCCCCTGAACGATAGATATGAGAGAAAGTACAGCCATACGAGATCGCAGGCAAGATGCAGGGCAGTAAAAGCGAAAAGCCCTGTTTTTCCGAATGCAACCGACTGCAGGATCATAGCAGCACCTATAGTGGCCCACCAGATGAGGAAGTAGGGGTTCCCGGCGCTGAGAACGATCCCGGTCACGAGAGATGAGCGGGTGTACCTGCCTGGGCCCGGCTCCGCATGCCGTATGGAGCGGATCATCTCTACTGCCATTACTAGGAGGAAGAGCCCGCCAGCAAGCGCAATAGACGCTTTTACATACCTGAGCGTAAGCAGCCTGCCGAACCCGTAGAATATGGCGGCCATTAAAGGAATCTCGACTATGCCGTGACCGGCGGCAACTGCTGCCCCGGCATGTGGGGATTCGCTTCCTTTAGCCACTGTCAGGGCGGTGATCGGGCCCGGAGCCATGACGCCGGTAAGAGAGACGAGAAGTGCCTGCAGCATAAAGGACAAGAAAGACATGGTGATTCACACACTCAAAGAATGAAGTATTTAGGAGAGAGTTTACAGAAGAAGAGATGCATTGGCAAGAAATAACTGGGGATAACCCTTCAGGACACGATTAAATAGGGACACCATAGGGGGTTGTCTGTCGGCGGTTAAAAGAGAGGATAGGGGTCAGGGATAGGATCAATCGCCCGATCACAATTCCTCATTACCTACTATATGATGATTTACGAGTCAAGGGCAGATTTGACCCCTTTTCCCGTACTTTTTTCAAAAGTATACAAAGTATACACCTGTGCCTTTTTACCATTTGCAATTTTAAACGATGATAACTGGACATCGGCCCTCTTATTCATCGTGAAAGAAGCGGAAGCAAAGATTAATGCTCGATGAGGTCTTCAGTCCAGAGGATACACTCCGTATTTCCTGCCTGCCTCGTAGAGCGCGACTATGTTCACTGGCGGGACGTCGGCCTGCAGGTGGTTCGCCGGAGTCAGGACATACCCTCCTCCGGGTGCGAGGATATCGATCCTACGCTTCACCTCCTCCTCTACATCCTTCACGGACCCTGTCATCGCCTTCTTTATATCGATGGCCCCCATGAAAGAGAGACGGTCGCCGAACCTTTTTTTTATATCAGCCATGTCGTTCGCAAAAAGAGGCTCGAGTGGGTGGAAAAGATCGATTCCTGAATCGATGAAATCTTCGAGGATTGCACCTACGGCGCCATCCGAGTGAAACGCGACAAAGAGGTCCTCGGAAAACTCCTTGACGGGCCGAATGATCCGCTCGAGATGCGGTAGCACTGTCTTTCGGAACATGTCCGGCGAGATGAGAAGGGCCTCAGTTCCGCCGTAGTCGTCGCCCGGGACCTCCACGATATCCATCATCTCACCGCAGGTATCGAGCAGGATCTCGGTGAGTCGGACGATCACGTCTGTGACCTTTGTCAGGATAAGATCCGCGAGCTCAGGATCCAGCACGAGATCGATGAGGAACCTGTCCCTGCCGCGAAGCTCCGACGCCTGCTCGAACGGACCATAAGAGTTAGTGCCGCGGCCGACCACGGCGTATCTGCCGTTCTTCCTCAGCGTCTTTGCCCTCTCACGGCACTGTTCACGGTCTATGAAGCGTTCAGGGTCGGGCCAGGGGTATCTCTCTACATCCTCTATTTTCGCGTCGCCGAGCGGGTAGCCGACCGGAGTGAATGAAGGGCCCATTCTGCGCCACTGTACTCCCCACGCGTCGGTGAGAGTATCGGGTTTGGCGCCGCCGAGGTCTGTGAACCCGAGCCACACATAGCGGGTGTCCGTTCCGAGCCGGTCAAGCACGCGGTCGTCATAGTAGTTTGTGCTGCGGGTCATGAACCTTCTGAAAGGCGGGAGGGGATCTTTTATCCCGAGCTGATCGAGGAGCTCAAAATATGTCCTATCTTGGAGCGAGTAGTAGCTGCCGAAGAGCGCGGAGGGCACACGGTCTGGCTCTTCGTGGCTGAGGGTGCAGAGAACCCGATCCCGCGGGGTCATCTCTTTTTTCATCGGTATAGGCCTTTTTAATAATCGCTTATCTTACATTACCCGCGCCCTGCTGTATTGTCAAACTGTTTGCCGTCGGACCTGAGAAAGCGGGCATATTTCAAGCAGATACCCCTTTTCTTTGCAGCTAATGCTCTTATTGTTATTAAAACAAATCTGACATTGTGAGCCGCCTGTAACACTGGTACAGGCCTTCAAGATCGAAATCCCTCGTTTGGCCTAGACGGGTTTCATCGGGATGCGTTCCCATGCGGAGGAGAGAGCCATGAGTCCAAACAGGCTTAAGTACGAGAAGAGCCCCTACCTGCTTCAGCACGCGGACAATCCTGTTGACTGGTATCCCTGGGGAGAGGAGGCTTTCGAAAGGGCCGGAGAGCTCGATCGGCCTATTTTCCTCTCCATCGGGTACTCGACATGCCACTGGTGCCACGTGATGGAGCACGAATCTTTCGAGGACAGGGAGGTCGCGGGGCTCATGAACGAAACGTTCGTCTCGGTCAAGGTCGACCGGGAGGAGCGGCCCGATATAGATCAGGTCTACATGTCAGTGTCTCGGATCCTCACGGGCAGGGGAGGGTGGCCGCTCACAATCATAATGACACCGGATAAAAAGCCTTTCTATACCGCGACCTACATTCCAAAGGACTCGAGATTCGGTACAGTCGGCATGATGGATCTCATATCGAGGATCGCCCTGCTTTGGAAAAATAAAAGGGAGGAGCTGGTAAACACCGCCGATAACGTGACGGATGAACTCGTACAGAGCTCTCCGAAACAAAACAGAGAGGATCTCACACGAGATATCCTGAAAAGGGCGTACGAAGAGCTGAAAGAGAGCTTCGACAGGGAGAGGGGAGGATTCGGATCCGCGCCGAAGTTTCCCTCCCCCCATAACCTTGACTTTCTGCTTCGCTACTGGAAACGAACGGGTGATCCAGAAGCGCTGAGTATAGTGGAAAAGACGCTCGATGAGATACAGAAGGGAGGTATATATGACCACCTCGGTGGCGGTTTTCACCGCTATTCCACGGACAGGGAGTGGAGGGTCCCACACTTCGAGAAGATGCTGTACGACCAGGCGCTTTTGACGATCGCGTACACCGATGCGTACCAGGCGACCGGAAAAGATGAGTACGGACGCATAGTGCGTGAGACCCTGGAGCATCTGCTCCGGGATATGAAAGATCCCGATGGAGGGTTCTACTCGGCGGAGGATGCCGACAGCGAAGGAGAGGAGGGAAAGTTCTATCTGTGGACGGAGGACGAGGTCCGGAAGCTGCTCGGAGATAGGGAGGCGGAAGCTTTCGTGGCGGTATACAACATTGAGGCAGGTGGGAACTATCAGGAGGAGTCAACGAACAGTCCCACAGGCAGAAACATCCTTTACCGTGAAAGACCATTGAACGAGGAGGCTCGAGACCTCGGTGCCAACGGGGAGGAGCTTCGGGCAGTCATCGCAACGGCAAAACAAAAACTGTTCCGGTACAGGGAAAGCCGGGTTCGCCCGCAGCGGGACGACAAGGTACTCACGGACTGGAACGGGCTCACCATAGCCGCACTGGCAAAGGCAGGCAGGGCGCTTGACGAGCCGCTGTACAAGAGGGTGGCAGCGGAGGCGGCGGAGTTTTTCCTGAACAGTATGCGTGCCGAGGATAGGAGGCTTTTGCACCGCTACAGGGAGGGGGAGGCAAAGGGCATCGCCTATGTGGACGACTACGCGTTCATGGTATGGGGCCTATTAGAGCTCTATGAGTCAACATTTGAGCCGGAATATTTAAAAGAGGCTGTGACTCTGAACGAAGAGCTCATCGAATATTTCTGGGACACCGATAGCGGCGGTTTCTTCTTCTATGCGTACGACAGTGAAGAGCTTCTCGTCCGAACAAAGGAGTTCTACGACGGTGCTATACCGTCCGGGAATTCGATTGCGATGATGAACCTCCTTCGTCTGGGGCGTATTACCGGAGACGCAAAGCTCGAAGAGAAGGCGGCGGAAATCGTACGCTCAGCATCGTCGAGCGTGCGCAAGGTTCCGAATGCGTTTACCTCTCTTCTCTCCTCGCTCGATTTCGGTCTCGGTCCGACGCTGGAGGTTGTGATCTCGGGAGCAAAGGAGGCGGCGGACACGAAAGAGATGCTGCGGGCTGTTTCCGGGACGTATGCGCCTCACGACATTGTACTGTTCCGCGATCCGGATGGGAACTCTTCTGTAATAGACGATATCGCGCCGTGGGTAAAAGAAATGGGAAAGGTCGATGACAGGGCTACTGCGTACGTCTGCGAGGGACGCACATGCCTGCTTCCGACCACGGACGTGGGGCGGCTTCTTTTGGCTATGGAAAGCAGGAAGGGTCGATAAACAGAAAGCCTGCACTCATGCAACCTGAAGCACGGAGTGTTCCTACACCCTCCGGATTCCTTCATTTTCGAGGAAGCGGAGGAGGCCGTTTTTACCGGTAAAGAGGTGGGATCGTATCCCGACCTCCTCTGCGGCGCGTACGTTCTCCTCAGAGTCGTCGATGAAGACGGCATTCCCCGCGGATGTTCCGCTCCTCTTTAGTGCGATCCCGTATATCTCAGGCTCAGGTTTTCTAAACCCGGTCTCGAAGGAGAGAGTACTACCAGCACGGATTCCGGAGAGATCCTCTCTCAGCAGCTCCGCATTGATCGCGTTTGTATTGGATAGAAAGTGAACAGGGACGCAACTTATGAGACGGGAGAGGAGACCGAAAATCTCTTCCCGCTTCAGGAGGAAGGCATTGAAGGTTTCTTTGAATTCTTCAAAGCTCATCTCGCAGCCGAGCCGCCGGGAAACCTCTCTGTGGTACTGCATGGGAGAGATCTTTCCCTTTTCGAGGCTGATGAATGCATCGTCATACAGTATGTCCCTTATCTCGTCATACGTTTTGTTGCAGCAGTGCTGAAACAGGCTCCAGGTGCGTTCATAGTCGAGCGTATACAGCACGCCTCCAAGATCGCATAAAATGAGTTCGGGTTTCTGTATAGCACTCATCGAAACAATTCTTACTGTTGGTTTTCTATCTCGAGGGGAGTTTCGGCTGCTTACTGCTTTTTCATAAGGCTTCTCATGAGCTCCACCGAGTCCGAGCTCCCCCACGGTCTCGGCCCGACTGCATAGCCGGCTACCATTCCATCAGGATCTATAATATAGGTTGTCGGGATACCTTTCACCGAATACTGTGCAGCAATGCTCCCGTCCGTATCGAGGTAGACGGGAAAATCGATCTTATACCGCTTCATGAACTTACGGACCTTCTTGCGGTTCTCCCGTATGTCCACCGCCATGACAGTAAAATCTTCATTTTTGAGGGTGTCGTATAACGTATCGATGTCCCTTACCTCTGCTTTGCAGGGACCGCACCAAGTAGCCCAGAAATTGAGGAATACGACCTTTCCTTCATTGTCTCTAAGGCTGCTGGTTTTCCCGTCGATAGAATTTAAAGTAAAATCCAGTGCATTGAGCTTCCCGTCGATCCTCGTTACGCCGATCTTGTCGAAGAGGTCCGTATCTTCGCCGAAGGCGAGCGCTGGGAGAAAAATCACCAGAAAGAGAACAGGAAAAACCCTTTTCATATCACGCCTCAGAATATATTATAATATGCTTTTTCTTTCGACAACGTAAAAGTATCTACGCGGCAGGAAGGGTTCAATGCAGCAGGACGCCCGCCGTCTCCCGGATGAGATTCTCACTCTCTATGAGTTTTTCCACCCGCTCTTCCCCGGTATTTCGGATATAGTCCGAGAGGATCCTGTACCCTATGTACGAAGCTGCGTGACAGCTGTTGTCCGCCCCGAAGGAGAAGACGTCGAAGTCGTTCCCCCCTCTCAGCGCTTTTTCGTATACTTCCTCAAAGTGTTCTTCGAGATACGAGTATGCATCTTTGGAAAGAAAAGAGTAGACAGGGTCATCATAATCCGGATACGCTTGCCTGGCGAAGTACACAGCTAGCCCCTCCCTGATGAGACTACCCAGCACCGTACCGTCGGACTCTCCCTTCCGGATCCGCTGGGTGTAATGGCAGAAACGATGGCTTAGCAGGACAGGAAAGAGACGGAAGCTCGCGAACTGTACGATGCCACGCCCTAAAGCACGCTCAAGAGCTCGCTCAAGAGCCCGCTCTAAAGCGACGCAGATCACCGGAGTTTTCCTGTACCGCAGAATAAATGTGGCCGGACTCTCAAACCCTATGAAGAGGTAGATATTGCAGATGTCCGGATAGTGAAGCAGGTTCTTGCAGCGGAGTATGATTTCCTTCGTGTTCTCCTCGATGTCATATACCTTGAGGAGGTTCTCTATGTTTTCATAGTTTTTCTTTTTGATGGAGAGGACGAAATTGCGAATATCCTTCACGGAAAAATCTTGGTACTCTATCCACACCCGGGAAAGAAAGTAGCGGTTCTTCTCATAGTACAGCCGCTTGAACGACCTCCACCTGTCCTTATCGAGATTCATCATCTTGAGAAACAGAAAGAAATCACGGTAAAGACAGTGTATCTTCAAGTCCTCTCCTTTGCCGGCTCCCTGTCGTACAGGATCCCCTGAAAGCTTCTTCTTTCCCGGAAGCACTCGTTGATCTTCTGGATCACATGCTGCTTTTGGAGGCTCCATTTCGGCTCTATGAGAAGGGATGGGTCGGATTCTGCAACGAGCCTGTCTACGGCTACCTCAGGGTCCGTCCGTTCGAGGAAATCCACAACGAGGCCTGCATACTCGTCGAGAGAAAGGGGGGAGACCGTGCCGTCGTGGTACCAGCGCTGGGCCAGTGTTCCTTCTACAATGTTGAGGTTGTGGATCTTTAAAAGGTCGATGGGGAGCTCTGCGAGGAAGCGTGCCGTAGCTCTTATATCATCCATCCCCTCTCCCGGGAGACCTATGATGACATGAACACCCACACCGATGCCATGCTCTCTTGTACGCAGCACCGCATCCGCAAACGCTCTCGAATTATGGCCCCTTCCTATGAGCTCGAGCGTGCGGTCGTTTGCGGACTGGAGCCCATATTCTATCAGGACAAAAAGTCCCCGCTTGCAGTACGATGATATGAGCTCGAGCTTCTCGGTATCTATGCAGTCAGGCCTCGTTCCGATGACGAGTCCCACGATGTCATTGTCACCGATGACCGCGGCGTCATACACTCTCTTCAGAACATCGACAGGGGCGTAGGTGTTTGTGTATGCCTGAAAGTAGGCGAGAAACCTCTCGGCCCCGTACCGGTTTTTCACCCTCTTTTTTTCCAGCCGGACCTGCTGTTTGATGGACGATGTGTCCTGTTTCCTCCACGAACCTCCGGGAGTGCAGTAACAGCACCCGTTTCGTCCCAGAGTCCCGTCGCGGTTTGGGCAGGAGAACCCTGCATCGATGCAGACCCTGTACACCCTGGAGCCGAACCGGTCTTTTAAATATCCTGAGAACCTTCGGTAGAACGATGATTCCATGACCATTAAAATTGTAGGTGAATTTTTACTTCTATTACTGTATTATACTATAACAGGTCGGCATATATTTTAAAAGGATTGTTCCCTCATGGTTGAGAGTTTTGACAGGGTCATCATACTGGATTTCGGGTCCCAGTACACCCAGCTCATCGCACGAAAGGCAAGGGAACTTGGGGTATATTCGGAGATCGTGCCATACACGATTTCCGAGGAAGCAGTACTGGAGAAAAAACCGAAAGGGATAATCTTCTCCGGCGGCCCCTCTTCCGTGTTCTGGGACCGCGCCCCCATGCCGTCACCCGGGATACTCGGTTTTGGGATACCGGTTCTGGGAATCTGCTACGGGCTCCAGGTCATCGCCCATATTCTGGGAGGTGAGGTGGTCCCCTCAGGTGAGCGGGAGTACGGAAAGGCGTCTCTCACGGTTGACGAGATAGGGCCCCTTTTTTCCGGATTCCGAAGTAAGGGGAGCACTGTGGTATGGATGAGCCACGGTGACAGGGTAGAGCATCTCCCCGGCGGGTTCAGGGCCGTCGCCCATACCGATTCGAGTCCATACGCGGCCGTGGTCGATCCTTCGGGTAAAATATTCGGCGTTCAGTTCCATCCGGAGGTGAGCCACACGAAGAGGGGCAAAGAGGTCCTGAAGAACTTTTTAGAGAAGGTGTGCGGGGCCAAACCGGACTGGAGCGTCGGA
>DATKZJ010000024.1:0-31538 GCA_035527995.1 Spirochaetota bacterium
GGACTGATGATATCTGTAACCCTCACACCGAAGTTTTCGTCTATTACAACCACCTCTCCCTTTGCTATGAGCTTGCCGTTTACCAGCAGGTCAACAGGTTCACCGGCTAACTTATCGAGTTCGACGATAGTTCCTTCCCCCATACCGAGGATGTCCTTTATGAGCATCTTCGTTCTTCCCAGCTCAACAGTGAGCTGCATCGAGACATCCATGAGAAGCCCGATGTTTCCAGCAACCTCGCTCTGCAGCCCTTGAGTAAGCGGAGAGAACTGTACGGACTGCACGCCTACGGCCTGCTGCGGCGCAACCGACTGCATCGGTGCCTGCCCTCCGGCCATAGTTTCCCCGAAAAGCCCTTCCAGCCCGACGTCTCCGCCTGCGGGGACACCCTTTGAGCCGACAGCCGCCCCCACAATCGCTTTGGCCGCTCCGAGGTCGAACAGTTCATCAAAAAAGGAAGACCTCCCGTCTGTGACGAGATCATACCTGATTCTGACGAAATCCCCTTGTGGAGTATCGATGCTCCCCGGGTCTTGTTTGATTTGGGCCTGGAGCCCTCCCGTCTTGACGGGGCTCCCGATCCTGTCCTCAATTGTATTAAGCGATGCTCCGGACATCTGGCTAAAACCTTCAGTAAGCGCGGAGAGCGACATCTCTGTGAGCCCTCCCTCTTCCTGAGCCATCATGAGAGCAGCGATCTGTTTTGCCGAATCGTCGGAGATTATAAACGAGTGTTTCCCTGTCAACCCTTCCGAATAATCGGCAACGATCTGAACAAGCCTCCCCTCGAGCTGGGACTGGAGCCCTCCGGCATCGACCACATCTATTCGGGGGTTTTTTATATCAACCGTCTTGGCCGTCACTGTGGAAAGTGTGATACCCATGGACTGGCCCACATCTTCCGCAAAGACCTTCAGCTCTCTTTTCTCATCGTCACCAAAGCCTGCGGGACGCTGTCCCGGCAAGCCTTGTTCGACGGGACCCGCTGCTGCAACGGGCGCAGTCTGTGTTTCTATTGCTGCTCCGATATCGTCAGCACCCTGGAGCAGGGCATCTATCTCTTCCTGGGAAAGTGATCCATCACCCATACTACTCACCTCCTTCTACTGCTTTGAACATCTCTTCCGTGTCTGTGTCTCCCTCTGCCTTTCCTGTAATCTGCACAGACATGTGGTTGCCCACTACTCCGGGCCTCGCATTAAACTTAGTGCGGTTCCCGATTTTCAGTACCATATCATCGTCTACCTTGTTATGTTCGAGCTTGATGATATCACCCATGCCGAGGCCCAGTACATCCTTCACCGATATCTCGAGGTTGCCCAGCTCCGCGATGAGGTCGATATACACTGTATCAAGCCGCTTTTTAAGAATCGCGAGATTCTCAGTTGTCCCTCCCTTTCTGATACTCGAATACCAGTACTGGGCGGAAAGCTTTGATATGATCGGTTCTATCGTAAGATATGGAATACAGAAGTTCGTCATACCCTCGACATCGCCGACCTTGGTTTCCAGGGTAATGAGAACGACCATGTCGGTCGGCGGCACTATCTGCGCGAACTGGGGGTTCGTCTCTATGTTCCCGAGTCTCGGCCTGAGATCTATGACATTGGACCATGCCTCACGCAGATTGCCAAGGATCCTGACGATTATTCCTTCCACTACCGAAAGCTCTATGTCGGTCAGCTCCCTGTTTATCTTTGATGCCTCGCCCGGACCCCCGAAAAGCCGGTCTATGATGGTGAATGTGATAGAGGGATCGATCTCGAGAATCGAACTCCCCTTGAGCGGGTCCATGTTGATTACAGCGATTGTTGTCGGGTTCGGGATCGATCTTAAGAATTCTTCATACGTAAGCTGGTCCACCGACGCGACATGCACGTGGACGATCGTCCGAAGCTGTGCCGAGAGAGATGTAGTCGAGAGCCTCGCGAAGGTTTCGTGCATCATCTGCAGAGTTCTTATCTGATCCTTGCTGAACTTATCGGGCCGCTTGAAGTCGTATATCTTGATCTTGCGGGTCTCGGCCCCCTTCTTCAGGTCGCCCTCGCTCTCTATCTCCCCAGTGGATATGGCGGTCAAAAGCTGGTCTATCTCGTCCTGAGACAGAACTTCGGTCATTGATCTCCCCGTTTTCCCGGACTCTCTGTCCTATAATACTTAAACTTGTATAAAAAACAAAACAAAATACTACGTCAAAACAAACTCTGTAAATGCGATTCCTTTTATCTTTCCCTTCTGGAGCACCTCGTTGACTCTTCGTATGAGGTCCTCTTTCAGAGCGTCGCGCTTATCCTGCGTGTTCAGGTCCGTGTACTTCTTCGCCCCGACAATAGAGATGATGATATCACGAAGCTGGGCACGCCTCTGGACGAGCTCCGTCTGGAGCTCGACCTTTCCCATCTCGTAGCCGAGCTCCATCGTGAGCTTTAAAAAGTGCGGCTCATCCGTGTCGCTCGTATTGACGCTGAAGCTCTCGAGATTAAAGTATGAAAGAGGATTCTCCTTCTCCACAAACTCCGGCGATATCTTCTCCGTTGCAGGCGGAGCGCCCGCCCTCCTCGAAACGAGGAACGCGATCGTCCCTGATATGATAATAAGGACAAGAGCAAGTGCAACGAATATGAGCGTCCGCACAACCGTGGGTCCGAAGAGCTTCTTTCTGGGCCCCACACCTTCGAGAGACTCTTCCTCTTCTGGCGTCTCCTCTATATCTTCAATGGTCTCTTCATCACCCATCTCAATATCTCCTATCCAGTCTTTTTAAAATCGTATTATAAGGAATATTCCTTCTTCCTCATGATAATAATCTCTATCCTACGGTTGTACGCCCTCCCCTCCTCGATGTCGTTGGACTCCACAGGCTGAAACTCCCCGTATCCGACTGCCTGCAGGTTTTTCCCTTCTATCGAAAACCTCTCATTCAGCAGCCTCACTACCAGTACCGCCCTCGCGGAGGAGAGCTCCCAGTTTGTCGGATTAAGGCCGTAGAGATTGCTCTTTTGGGAGATGGGTGTGTTGTCGGTATGCCCCTCTACTCTGATGATGTTTCCGCTGAACTCCGGTTCCTTGAGAAAGCTCCCGATCTTTCCTATTATTGCCATTCCTTCCTGAGTGAGCTCGGTGCTCCCGGATTCGAAGAATGCGTCGGCGACAAGGGATATGATGATGCCCCTCTCGTCCTCTGTGACCTTCACCTTTCTCGACTTGACCTCAGGCTGGAATATGGAAACCGCCTTTTTCAACGCCTTGGCCAGCTTGTCTCCCTTCTCTTTTGCGGGAAGCGTTTCTACCTGCTGGCCGAGCTCTGCGAGAACTCCTTCGGAAAGGGTCAATCCTCCCTTATGAAGTCCGAACGAACCCCTGAAAGCGGATAGGATGAGCCTCAGCTCCCTCCCTTCGATCTCCGCGGTAGTGAACATGAGGATAAAGAACGTCAGAAGGAGCGTCGTCATGTCACCGTAGGTGAGCATCCATGCCGGAGCTCCTTTCCTCTCTCTTTTTTCTGGTTTCTTCATGGGTCCGCTCCCCACGTTATCGAACGATTGTTCGTCGAACGATTGTTCGTCGAACTTTAGTTCGCTATTCCCTCTCTCCGGTCTCTTCCTCTACCTGAGCCCTCACATCGGGCGGGAGGAAGGAGATGAGCTTTTCCTTCACTATCCTTGGATTATCTCCTGACTGTATGGAGAGAGTTCCTTCTATCATTATCTCACGCACCAGTACTTCCTGGTTGTTCACCCAGGCGAGCTTGTTTGCAATCGGGATAAAGACGAGATTTCCAAGGATGGCGCCGTACAGTGTGGTAATGAGTGCGGTCGACATTCCGGGACCGATCGCGCTCTTATCTTCGATATTGGCGAGCATGATGATGAGTCCGATGAGGGTCCCGATCATCCCGAATGCAGGCGCAAGTGCGCCCCAGTCCTCGAATATCTTGATGCCGTCCAGGTGCCTCGTCTGCATATGGTTGAGCTCGGTCTCCAAGATATTCCTGATTATCTCCGGGTCCGTTCCGTCGACTACGAGCTGTATGCCCTTTCTCAAAAATTCGTCTTCGAGCTCGTCGAGGTCGTCCTCCAGTGCTAATAGGCCCTCTCTCCTTGCCTTCTCGGAAAAGGTCACGATCATCGAAATGATCCTTCCCTCCTCCAGGGGCCTCACCCGCATCGCATTCATCGCGACCTTCATCAGTCCCAGTGTCCTGGCGAGGGTATTGGATACCATGATCGCCGCAAACGAGCCGCCTATGGTGATGAACACAGACGGTATGCTGACAAACCCAAAAAGCGACCCCAGTCCGCCGGTAAGAACTATTCCGACGATAATGACAAAGAAACCAATTCCCAGGCCCCCCAGAGTGGCTATGTCCATTACCTGTATCCTCCAGAGTCTGTATCTTTAAAAGCGGCGGCAATACTTACAATTCAGGCCGCTTTATCTACCCTTCGTTTCCCGAGATCCCGAGCCTTTTCCTGTACGCGATGATCTCGTCCATCACCTCTTCCGGCGTTTCCTTAATGACAACCTTCTTTCCGGACACGAGAGTGACCATGGTATCCGGAGTCCTGTCAACCGATTCTATGAGATGCGGGTTAAGCAGATATTCCGTCCCATTCAGCCTCGTGACCTTTATCAATATACCCGACCTCTCTCGCCTGTACTAAGGCCCATCATAAAAAACAATAGTATCTGCAAACCCATAATCAAGCACTCTTTAGCTTACCGTTTCAAAGTGAGCAACTCCTGGAGCATCTGGTCCGACGTGGTGATGCTCCTCGAGTTCGCCTGAAAGCCCCGCTGGGTGACGATCATGTCGGTGAACTGCTCCGCAAGGTCGACGTTGCTCATCTCGAGCGCACCGGCAGTAATCCTTCCCCTTCCTCCGGTATCTGCAGACCCGATGTTTGCAAGTCCGGAGTTGTTTGTCTGGCGGAAGGTATTGTCACCCTCAGCAGTAAGTCCCTGAGGATTTGTAAATGTCGCAACCGCGAGCTGCGCAATAGGGGCCTTTTTTCCGTTTGTGTATACTCCGGTGATGACTCCTGCGTTATCTACCGTAAATGACTCGAGATACCCCATGCCGTACCCGTCCTGCTCATAGGCCTTTGCAGAGGAAGTGGCGGCAAACTGCGTGATGCCGTCGTACAGTCCGGAAGTGCCGAAGTCCAGCTCTATCGCCTGTGTGATACCGTCAGCAGGAAAAGTAATATTCAATGTCGCGGTGAGCCTGCCCTCGGTTATCGTGTCCGCCGGCGCTCCAGGCAGACCCGGGGCCTCGTCGATAGAAACAGGCGCCCCCGCATTGTTGAACCGTACGATGATCGTACTCGAGTCGCTTATATTTGGGCCTCCCACATCGAGCGAGAGCGTCTCAGGATCTGCTCCTTCAACGGAGGCGTTCGCCCTCCATGCGTTCGTCTCTCCCGCGATCCTCGTGAACTCGAGGTTCACCACATGCACGTTTCCCTTGCTGTCGTACAAATCGATGTTGGTGGCTATCGTGCTGTCGAGGAGCTCCTGCACGGTCGGGGGACGGTCTTCCGGGAGAAGAGGCGTCTCAGAAAAGAGGTTGCTTCTGTATCGTACGACCGATGTCGCCTGTGCAGGGTCCTTTCCTCCAATAGGCACGACGATGTCCTCCATATCTCCCGACGTATTTATGATATACTCTGTCCCTGCCTGGATCGCCTGCCATCCCTTTACCCTGAGGCCGTTTGCCGGGTTGACGAGTGTGCCGTTTTTATCAAGCGCAAACGCACCGGCCCTCGTATAGAAAATTTCCTCACCCCTCTCCTCCACGAAAAAGCCGTCGCCCTGAAGCGCGAGGTCGAGATTCAGCCCGGTGGTCTGAAGGCTCCCCTGTGTAAACACCTTATCGATGCTGGCGACATTCATTCCGAGCCCGACCTGCTTGGGATTTACACCGCCCTTCTCTGCTGTCGGTGCAGCGGCACCCGAGACAGTCTGAGAGAGAATATCCTGAAAGGAGACCCTGCTCATCTTGAATCCGTAGGTGTTTACGTTGGCAATGTTGTTACCTAATACATCCATTCTGACTTGATGGTTCCGTAATCCGGAAACACCTGAGTAAAGAGATCTCATCATGGGAACACACTCCTTATTCTTTTACCACAAATTTCCCCTCCCGACACGTTCCCCTCACTCTTCCAACGACACCTTCACCACATCGCTGATTCTGTAGCTCAAGCCGTTGAAGGATATCACAGGCTCCTTATCATTGAAAGTGACTTCTGTGACGACGCCACCTACCTTCTCACCTGTGCTTCTATCTAAAACCTCTACCTGCTTTCCAAGAAGAGAGTAGGAGAGGTTTGTCTTATAATTAGCCGTAAGATTTAAAAGTGCGGTATTCATCTGTGTCATCTGCTCGAGAGAGGAGAACTGTGCAAGCTGTGCAATGAACTCCTTATCGTCGACAGGCTCTGTCGGGTCCTGATTCTCGAGCTGCACTACAAGCAGTTTCAGGAATTCGTCCTTGCCAAGATCGTTGGTTGTCTTTTTCCCTCTGGCCAGAAGCGCTTTATTGAAACCCTCGACCTCGAGCTGTGTAGCGAAACGCTGCTGCCCGTTCATTGCAAGTGGTAGATCCATTCTTTTCCCCTTATACAGTTATGTTCACAACAGTTGATATCCAGGGCAGCCCGGGCGAAAGAACTTCGAGTCCCGCTTCCGCCTCCTCGATGCCGCTCTCCTTGACAACGGTTTTACCGGATGATTTCTCTTGCCCCGCCATGTCGTGCGACTCGTTCCCTGCTTTCACCTCAACGTTGAATGAGCCGAGAGAGAACCCCTGACTTAAGAGGCTCTCCTGAAGAGTTGCGAGCTTGCTCACTATCAGGTCTTTCAGCGCATTGGTCTCTACGACCATGCTGGTGTTCACTTCAGCGTTGTTCAGTTTGATGTTCAGCTTCATCTTTCCGAGCGATTCGGGCTGGAGCACGACCTGCGCCTCACCGCCTCCCTTCTTTACCACAAACGTGAACTGGCGTACAAACTCTCCGAATATCTCATCAGAACTCTTTGCTGCACTGCTGTGAGCCCTTAAATCCTGTACCGTCTCCGCCCTGTGTAGGTTTGATTCATATCTCTCGCACGCGAAAGAGTTTTCCTTCATATTATGCCACGTCCTCGGCCGTACCGAATCGTCCGACCCAGGCTTTTGTTGGACTGAGATGTTCTTTACCGTTCCGGTCCCCGGCGATGCTTGTTTTGCCCGTTTTATGAGCTTTACGGTCCGAACGCCCTTTTTTACCCTCTTTGCTTTATCCGCCTCCTGCGATCCCTCTCCCCTGTTTCGGGTTTCGGCCTTGACGGGTCTTTTACTCTGTACCTCTTTAAAAACCGTCCCCATCGATACCCTTGTGAAGCGGCCTCTATGGGAACCGAGCCTCAAGAGATTCAGGATCTTCCCCTGCTTTTGTTTTACTATGTTCTTTCCTTGTGTCCCGGCCTGTTCCGCTTTCACTGGTTTCATCGAGCGGCCTGAAGCAGAGGCCTTTTTCACAGAAGGATCGGCCCTGAAGCGATATGAGGCTTTTTTCCCCGTGACAGGGCTTCCCTTCCTTCTCTTCGCCGCATAGGCTTGGGCGCCATCTTTTGCGCCGGCCTGCTCTCTATCGGCCCGTTCAATAAAGCGCTCCAGCTGGGCGAAAAAACCCTCTTCCCCTCTGTTTTCATCCATCTTCACGGAAGAATGGGGAGGGGCGGCCTTCTGGACAGCGTTCGCAGGCTTGGCTGCGGTATCTGCAGGCTTAACAGAGACTGGAAAAACGTCAATCATTACTCAATATCTCCGATCTTTGTCATCTTTCGCTGGATCACAGAAGCTCGCTTCGGATCCATTATGCTGAGGTAATAGGGTACGACAGACTGCCTTCCCTCTTCCTCTGCAGTACGATCAATCTGCCTGAGAATATCTATGACAAGCAGATCATCGAGCTCGGCAAGCCTCTCAACGGCGGCTTTTGGCGGCATCGATATGAAATAAACGGCCTGCCTCTCTATATTTTCTCTATAATTATCGTATTCACGGAGACGTTCACTTAGGACTTTTTTCTCCTCCTCGAGCCTCTTCGTCTCCTCCAAAAGCTTTGCCTCTGTCTCCTTCAGCTCGAGATCCTTCTGTTCGAGCGCTTTTATCTGTCCGTCGATCTCCTCCTGCCGGGCCAGGAGCACCTCCTCACGTTTATTGAACACTTCCCGTTCCAGGAGGAAGGGGTCGTCGTCTGCCGCTTCTCCGCGCTGCATGAACTGAGGAAGGTACTGCGACAGGGGACCTATAATACGCTCGTAATTGATGAGGCCGAGATGGTCAAACCAGTACAAGCCTCCCATTATGATTGCAATGAGAAGAAGGAGTAAGAAAAATACCTTCAGTACAGTCCTTGCTGTTGTTGCCGCACTCACTTACAATCCCTCGCTCTCTTTGGATTTTGAAAACTGATTGTAGTAGTCCAGCACACTTCTTATGTAATTCACGGTCTCGGGAATGCGCGGGATGGTATCGCCCACCCTGTTCGGCCCTGCGTTATATGCAGCGAGCGCCTTGTTGAGATTTCCTCCGTACAGATCGATAAGCTCTCTCAAGTACCGTGTACCGCCGAATATGTTTTCCTCCGCATCGAACGTGTCTTCCACCCCGAGCAGGTCGGCTGTCTCCGGCATAAGCTGCATAAGCCCCTGCGCGCCCTTTTTGGAAACCGCGTCCTCCCTGAAATCTGATTCCTGCTGTATCACAGCCCTTATCAGGGGTTCCGGGATACTATAGCGCTCGCTCGCAGCACTGATGACATCATTGTAACGCCCATTTTCGGCTGTGACGTCAGCTGACACTCCGGGGTCAGCTGACGATGTTTCTGTTGTCTTTTCTTCAAGTATCTCCCCGAAGCCGGATTCTGAGGCGGTGCTTCTCACCCCGAACCTCTGCTTTATCTCCTCTATTCTCTGGAGCACCCTGTCTATGTTCTGAAATACGCTCTCAGACATCGCCCTCTCCCTTTCAAGTCTCTTCCAGCGGTAGATCCTCGATTGTAAGCCGTTCCCTGTTCATCGCAATGTGGCCGTTAATGTCATCGAGCTCTCTGGCTTCCTCTCTATTCAGCTCGAGGAGGTACCGATCGATGAGCCTCTGTTTAAGGGTTTCGATTGTCTTTCGTTGTTTTTTCGCTTCCTTCAGTATATCGAGGGAGCTTTGCACCTCCCTCTTTTTTCCCTCCCTCAGTATCGAAAGGCCTTCGAGGTGGTTCTGAACCCTTGTGATATATCTGTCCACCGTGATGATATCCAAAGCCGTAAAGACCCCCTCGCTGTAGGAGTTCTCATTCATGAATTCATGCAGCTTTTGTTTTTTTCGGGACATCTCCTGCTCGAGGCGAAAAAGCTCGGCACTCCGTTTCGAAAACTCGTGCTTTCGATTCTCCTCTATCTTCTTTTTTAGCCTCAGCACGTTCTCCAGCCTGAAGTTGAACCGCTCCACTCTACTTTTCCTCTTCGAATATCGTAAAGAGATCCCGCTGTACTTCATCGAACGAGTATCCGTCCTCCATACCCTGACGTAAAAATTCGTTCACCTTGTCGATCTTCTCGACCGCCCAGTCTATCTTTTCATCCGATCCTTTCACATATGCGCCTATCTGGATCAGGTCCTCTGCGTCGTAGTAGTATGCGAGGACCTGCTTTAGCTTGTCTACCGCCGCGAGGTGCTCTTTTGTCACAATGTACGGGGTTAGTCTCGATATGCTAGCGAGAACATCGACCGCCGGGTAGTGGTTCCTCTGCGCGAGCTTTCTCGAGAGGACGATGTGGCCGTCCAGGATCCCCCTCACGGCGTCCGATATCGGCTCGTTTACGTCGTCTCCTTCGACAAGAACCGCATAGATCCCGGTGATCGATCCGTGGTCCGACATACCGCTTCGTTCCAAAAGCTTCGGAAGGATTGCGAAGACGCTCGGAGTGTATCCTTTCGTCGCAGGCGGTTCACCGATTGCGAGGCCGAGCTCTCTCTGGGCGCGGGCGAATCTCGTAATGGAATCCATCATGAACATCACGTCCTTACCCTTGTCGCGAAAGTACTCCGCTATTGCAACCGCAATATACGCACCTCGGATCCTCGCGATAGGGGCCTGATTCGAGGTGGCGACCACGACGACTGAACGCTCCAGGCCCTCAGGCCCGAGGTCCCGCTCTATAAAATCACGGACCTCTCGCCCCCTCTCACCGATGAGTGCGATTACATTGACGTCCGCACTCGTATTCTTTGCGACCATCCCTAAAAGCACGCTCTTTCCTATTCCGCTTCCTGAAAAAATTCCGATACGCTGCCCCTTCCCGATCGTGAGAGGGCCGTCGATGGCCTTGATACCAGTTGCCAGGACCTCTGTGATTCTCCTTCTTTTGAGGACGTGAGGCGGCGTGTTGAAAATAGGGTATTCGGTTTCATTATGAAGCGGCCCCTTTCCATCGATGGGCTCTCCAAGGGGATCGAGCACTCTCCCGAGAAGCGATTCTCCGACCCTTGCGGAAATCGGCTTTCCCGTAGAGACCACCTTCATCCCGGACCTTATTCCGCTGTCGTTATCATAAGGGAAGAGGAGAGTGGTGCCGTTTTTAAATCCGACCACTTCGGCGGGAACATCGTTTCTCTTTTCCGAAATGTGAACCCTGCACAGTTCACCTACTCCGGCGAGAGGCCCCCTGCTCTCCACAAGGAGGCCGACGGATTTAATTACCTCTCCCTGATACTGGATGGGATCAAGATCCTCAACTGCATTCATATATTTGTTGAAAATCTTTTCCTTTACAGTCTGCGCCATATCTTTTTCCTCAGATCGGGAGAAGCTCCCTTATCCGCTCCTCCAGAAGCCCGAGCTGCTTCTGTATCCGTGCATCTATATCGCCGAACGACGTCTCTATGATGCAGCCTCCCGGGTCGACCCTGGAATCCTCCTCTACCGTCACTTTTTCGAGACCCTCAACCATTTTAATGAAGATGTTCTTGTGCTTAGTGGTGATTTCGAGGTCTTTCGTGTTTACCCTGATGGTTATCTCGGTATCCCTGCTAACCTTTTTCAAAGATTCTTTCACATTCGCGATGACCACGGCCCTCGCCTTTTCGGAAATAACTTTCACCACCTTCTTGCTGATAAGAAGAACGAGATCGATGAGCTGCCGCTCGGTCGAGTCTATGATTTTCTTGCGTTTGTCAATCGCCGCGTTGAGTATGATATGGAGACGCTCCACCAGCCTTTTCGCCTCCTCTTCTCCCTTGCGGTATCCCTCCTCCCTGCCTTCGGAAACAGCCTTGTTCCTGGCTTCGGCGATGAGGACGAGCCCTTTCTTCTTTGTCTCCTCCTCGATTTTCTTCGCCCTGATTTCCGCTTCCTCTATTATACGCTCGGCTTCGACCTTGGCCTTTTCCGTCGACTTCTTCACCTCCACGGTTTTCTGCTGCATCACCTTGAAGGCGGCCTGTTCCGCCTCATCCTTTATCTGCCCCGCCTCTTTTACCGCCTCGGCTTTTACGAGTTTCGCCTCATCGAGGAGCTTGTCCCGCGTCTCTTCGGAAGACGGCCCGGGTTCCACTTCCTCTGCGGCGAGGCCAAGGCTCTGCTCTTGCCCTTCCTCTTTTACGATTTCCACCGCCTCCGGCTTTTTCGTTCGCAGAGCGATCACGGGGGGCGTAATGAGAACCTTTGTACCTATACGCTTCGTCTCTGCAGCCTTAAAGATCTTTCTGGCCAAGGAAGCCTCCGTTTTTTATATGAATTCTAAACGACGAGCTCGTCCTCGCCGGTCCGTGCGACCACGATCTCGCCCGCCTCTTCGAGCTTTCTTATGATGTTGACGATCTTCTGCTGGGCCTCTTCCACATCCTTCAGCCGTACCGGGCCCATAAACTCCATATCCTCCTTCAGGAGGCTCGACGCCCTTTTGCTCATATTTCGGAAGATCTTGTCCTGTACCTCGGAATCGACTCCTTTCAGCGCCTTTGCGAGGTCCTGCGTGTCAACTTCCCGGAGAACCTTCTGGATCGCGCGGTCATCGAGAAGCACAATGTCGTCGAATATGAACATCCGCTTCTTGATCTCCTCTGCGAGTTCCGGGTCGTCCTCCTCGAGTGATTCGATTATTACCTTCTCGGTGCTGCGGTCCACGAGGTTCAGAATATCCACGATTGTTCCAATGCCGCCTGCAGCCGTATAGTCCTCACTCGCGAGGGTCGAGAGCTTCTTCTCCAGAACCCTCTCCACCTCCCTCAGCACATCGGGAGTCGTGCGGTCCATCGTCGCGATCCTCTTCGCGACATCCGCCTGGATGTCGTCCGGGAGGGAGCCGAGAATCACCGACGATTTATTCGGCTCGAGATAGGCGAGTATGAGGGCGATTGTCTGGGGATGCTCGCCCTGGATGAAGTTGAGGAGGTGGCTCGGGTCCGTCCGCCGTATAAAGTCGAACGGCCTCACCTGAAGTGAAGATGTAAGGCGGTTGATGATATCTATAGCTTTCTGGCTTCCTAGCGCCCTCTCGAGGAGGTCCCTCGCATAATCGATTCCTCCGGAGGTGATAAAATCCTGAGCCATCATAAGCTCCTGGAACTCCATCATCACCTTATCGCGCTCCCCGGGATTAACCGTCTCCAGACGCGCTATCTCAAATGTAAGCTGTTCTATTTCGTCTTCACGGAGATGTTTGAATATCTCCGATGATATCTCCGACCCTAAGGTCACGAGGAATATCGCTGCCTTCTGCCGGCCGGTCAGCACATTCTTCCCCACAATGACCTGACCCTGACCCGGTTTTGCCCCAGCCTTTGCCATAATCCCCTCCTGTGCTGTTACTCTTCAGCAAGCCAGGTCCGGATAAGCTTGGCGACCTCTTCCGGGTGCTCCCTGGCTATGTTCATCACGTTCTCCTGCATCTCGAGCCGCGCCCTCTCCTCTGCGGAGAGCTCTATCTCGACGCCCTCCTCCTCCGCGGATTTCAGTGCAGCCTCCCGCATGAGCTGCTGCTGACGCGCGAGCTCCTCCTCCTTGATCCGCTTCCTGCGCGATACCTCTCTCGATATCGCCCTGTACGCTATCGTTACGATGAAAATCGCAAAGAGCGCTATGAGAGCGGATATGAGCGTCTTTCTCAGCTGTTCGCGCTTCTTCAAATATGCATCCTCGAGCGCGAACTCCTCGGTCCTGTCAAACTGAATGTTCTTCACGATAACGGTATCGCGGCGGGCCGGGCTGTAGCCTATCGCGCCTTTTACGATCTCCTCGAAGCTCTTCATCTCCTCCGATGTTCTCGAGATATAGTTCCTCTGTATTCCGCCCTCCTCCGTCATCACCGGTTTTCCCTCTTCGTCGTAGAGCTTCTCCCACGTTCCGTCGACCCATACAGCGACTGATAGCCTGTTTATCTTGTAGGGAGACGATACGATACTCGATACCTGCTGGGATATCTCGTAGTTACGGACGTTTTCCGCCTTGTCATACTTCGTCCCCTCTCCCATCGCTTCCTTATACCCCGGAGGAATGTTGGGCTCGACCCCTGGCGGACCTTCGGGAACGAATCCGACTCCTTCGAAGTGCTCTGTCGTGTCCTTCGCGCTCCGCACCACGTTGAGCTCCACCTCTGTCTCGTCGTACGGCGTCTCGGGATTGTCCTTCCGCTTCACGATCGGTATGAACTCTGTCTTCTCTACCTTCTTCTGGTCGAAATCGAGCTCCAGCTCCACTGAGACGTCAACCTTATCCACCCCGAGCATGGCCTTCAGCTTATCGCTTACCCCGTTCTGCATCTGCAGCCGCAGCCTCTCCTTTATCTTCCACTCCTCCTTTGCCCTGGAGAGGTAGTCGACCTCGTCCTCAGCAGTAAAATCGGAAAGGATGTTCCCGTGATGGTCCGTTACCACCACGTTTTCGGGACTGAGCCGGTCGACACCGAAGGCGATAAGATCTATGATTCCCATGATCTTCTTCTTGTTCGTAAGGATGTCGGAGTACGGAGACGGAGTGATGATTACCGATGCGGTATAAGGGACCTCCTCGTCGATATAGAGCTCGGGCTTCGGCATCGTGACCTGTATGCTTACGTCCTCCACGTCATCGAGCAGCTTGATATGACGGGTGATCTCGCCTATGATCGCCCTGCGCTTGTTTATGTCGCGCTCGAAATCTGTGGTGGTCCAGGACTGGGTATCGAAGAGTTCCCACCCCTTGATACCGCTCGGAAGGACCCCGGCCTGGCCGAGCTTCATCCGAAGGTACGCGCCTGTCTGCTCGTCCTTGACTACTATGAACTTACCCTCTCTCGTGCGGTACGCAGCGTTCCACTCGGTGAGTTTATTGGTAATCCTCGTAAAGTCCTGCTGCTCTATCGGAGATTCGAAAAGGTATGCTTCGGTCTGTTTTGATGAAAAGGATAAGAGAAAGATTAAACCGACGACAACCAGCGCCACAACCCCGACGAGAATGAGCTTCTGCGTCCCGCTGAGCTTTGAAAAGAGGTTTTTTAAATTTGCTAAAAGCTTCTTAAAGAAATTTTCCATTTTCCCCTCCCAAAAGCCTTCGACCCGCTGTTACCTGAGGTTGCTGAGCTCCCTGTACGCCTGGGTAATTCTGTCCACAATGGATTTTGTGAACATCAAAGCGAGCCGGGCCTTTTCAGCCGCGATCGTCACATCATGTATGTCGACCGTATCGGGCCTCGTAGCCAGCGCTTCGGTGAGCCGCCCGGATTCAACCTGAAGATCGTTTACTTTAAAGATTGCATCCTTCAGAGCCTTGCTGAAATCCGAGATGAACTCATCCGGCTTTTGTTTTTGAACCTTCTGGTAGCCGAAGTGCATCCGGTTCGTCGCTACCAAGGGAACCATATCTCCGTTTACTCCGTCTGGTACCAGCATGTAGCCCTCCCTCTATGATTCTATCTGCTTCCTATCTCGAGACCTCTCATGAACATCTGACTCGCGTTCTGGATCACCGTCACGTTCGCCTCGTATGCCCTGCTCGCGGATATCATATCGACCATCTCCGTGACTATGTTGACGTTCGGATATTCGACATACCCCTTCTTTGGTCCCGTCTTTATTGCATCTGGGTGATCCGGGTCGAATACGAGCCTGAGAGGCGAGCGGTCATCCTCTATCTTTATCACCCTCACTCCCTCCCCCATTCCCTTCCACAAGGGCTGGGGAAGAAGCCTGCTGTGGAACTCGAGCTCATCGTTTCTCGGCCTGAGAACCACTCTCTTCCTCCTGAACGCTCCCCCGTCGGTTGATCTCGTGGTCTGCGCATTGGCAATGTTGTTGGAGATCACGTCCATCCGCAGCCTCTGGGCCGTGAGGCCCGTTGCCGCGGTATTCATAGATGTAAATATACCCATCAGTTACTCCTTACCTCAGCACCTGGGACAGGAGCTTGAAGTTGTCGTTCACCCTCTGTGACATCGCGATATACCGCAGCGTGTTCTCTTTCGCATCGACCATCTCCCTCTCCACATCGACGTTGTTTCCGTCGTTTCTGTAGGTCGTAGTGTAATCGAGGTACACGATCGGCTTTACCTCTCTGTAGTTCTTTGTACGAAAGAAAGGTATATGCCGGCTGTGAGTGAGCGAGGCCCTGAAATCCTGCGGATCGGATGACTGCAGTGCTCTGTTGAGCTCGCTCTCGAACGCGACCTCCCTCCGCTTGAAATGAGGAGTGTCGGCATTTGCGATATTATCTGCGATGACCTCCTGGCGTATTACCGATGCTGACATCGCCCTGTGAAGTATATCCTGGGTCTGCATGAAACCTGAATCAAGAAACATATACCGGCTCCATAAGTTAGATCTTCAATAACATCTTCGGTATAAAATAGAAACCCTTAATAACTTCACTCTACAGTATGTACTTCGAAAGGTCCTTGTTCTCCAGCACATCCTTGAGCTTCTCCTGCACGTACTTCAGCGTTATCGGAATCGTCTGGCCCGAAAGCTGCGGTGCAGAGAAGGAGACGTCCTCGAGCATGAGCTCCATGATGGTCCACAGACGCCGCGCCCCGATGTTTTCCGTCTGGGAGTTGACGAATGTCGCAATCTTTGCAATTTCAGTGATCGCCTCGGGCTTGAAATCGAGCTTCACACCCTCTGTCTCCAAAAGAGCCTCGTACTGTGTTACAAGTGCGTTTTTCGGCTGCGTGAGGATCTTTTCGAGGTCCTCGGTCGTGAGGCTCTTCAGTTCCACCCTTATGGGGAATCTCCCCTGCAGCTCCGGAATAAGATCCGACGGCTTGCTCATGTGAAATGCACCTGCAGCGATAAAGAGGACGTGGTGGGTCCGAACAGCGCCGTATTTCGTGGAAACAGTTGCACCCTCGACTATGGGAAGGATATCGCGTTGCACTCCCTCTCTCGAGACGTCCGGGCCGTGTGTCGTTCCCTTCTGCGCGATCTTGTCTATCTCGTCCAGGAAGACGATGCCTGACTGTTCGACCCTCTCAGTGGCGAGCTTGACGACCTTGTCCATGTCGATCAGCTTGTCACGCTCCTCCTCCTCGAGGATCTTCCTCGCCTCCTTCACGGTGACCTTCTTTCTCTTCTTCTTCTCTGGAAACACGTTTCCGAACATGTTCGAGATGTTATGGTCCATCTCCTCCAGCCCCATTCCTGCGAACATTCCGAGGACCTGCGTCTTAGGCTGCTTCACCTCTACCTCTATGGTCTTTTCCTCGAGCTCTCCCTTTTTCAGCATCTCTCTGAATCTTTCCCGTGTTTTCTTCCGCTTGTCCTCTGCGCTCGTTGCATCAGTCCTGATGGAGTTCTCCGCTACCTGGCCGACTGCCGGCCTTCTGGGAAACGACACAGGCGGAAGCAGTATATCCAGAAGGTCCTCTTCCGCTCTCTCCTGGGCGAGCGATTCGATCTGCTCGCTCATCTCCTTTTTCACGTCATTTACCGCAATGTTCGTCAGGTCCCTGATCATGCTCTCGACATCGCGCCCCACATATCCGATTTCCGTATACTTCGTGGCCTCGACCTTTATGAACGGGGCGCCCGCAATGTTTGAGAGTCTGCGTGCCACCTCCGTCTTTCCGACACCCGTGGGGCCGATCATAATGATGTTCTTGGGAACGACCTCGTCGCGCAGATCTTCGGGCAGGTTCTTTCTCCTGTAGCGGTTTCGTAAAGCGATCGCAACCGACCGCTTTGCCTTATCCTGGCCTATGATGTACTTATCGAGCTCCGCCACGATCTCAGCGGGCGTAAGCTCACCTTCAGCCTTTTTCATGATAACTCCTCAATAACGATATTATCATTGGTGTATATACAGATGGATGCAGCGATCTTCATGGATTCCGTCACTATCTGTTTCGGGGTCATCTTCGCTCCTGACAGCAGAAACGCCTTTGCCGCAGCCTTCGCATACTGCCCCCCTGACCCTATCGCCAGAAGCCCGTCCTCCTCCGGTTTTATCACATCCCCGGTTCCGGAGAGGAGGAACATACTCTCCCGATCGGCAATGATGAGAAGAGCCTCGAGCCGCCGCAGCACCCGATCCAGTCTCCACTCCTTGGCGAGCTCCACAGCGGCTCTCGCAAGGTCTCCCGAATACTCACCCAGCTTTCCCTCGAATCTTTCGAAGAGGGCAAATGCGTCTGCAGTCGCACCGGCAAACCCGGCGAGGACCTTTCCCTCATACATCCTTCTCACCTTCTGCGCATTTCCCTTCATTATCGTGTTTTCCATGGTAACCTGTCCGTCTCCTCCCATTGCAACGCCGTCCTTACGAAGCAGTGCGAGTACTGTCGTTCCCTTCATCTTTCCTCTCCCTCCCTGCATGCGGATGATACTTCTCATATGCGTTTAACAGCCTCTGTTTCGTGACGTGGGTGTACACCTGCGTGGTGGACAGACTCACATGTCCGAGCATCTCCTGCAGTGACCTGAGGTCCGCACCGTTGTCGAGCATGTGAGTCGCAAACGAATGCCTCATGGTATGAGGAGACGCCGGAGTCCCGACTTTGGCCTTCTGCACCGCTCTGTATACGATGTTGCGCACCTGACGGTCAGAGAGCCTTTTCCCTTCCAGGCTGGTAAACACTGCATCTCCAGATGCCTTAGCATCTGATGCTTTTTGCCTTTCGAGCCACTCTGAAAGCCGCTCGAGTGTAAATCTTCCAGCAGGAACAAGCCTCATCTTCCCTCCCTTCCCCCGAAGCTTCACGAGACCTGTTCTGAAATCGATATCTTCCCTGTTTATTCCTACAAGCTCGCTCACCCTCGCGCCGGTTCCGTAGAGAAATGCGATTATCGCGCAGTTCCTTCTTTCAAGAACAGAGTCGCCCGAAAGGGAGGCAAGAATCCGCATCATATCCTCCAGCGGGCTCACCTTCGGAAGCCTTTTTTCCGTCTTCGGCATCTCCATGTGGATGATAGGGCTGTCCTTTATGACCCCCCTCTTTACGAGGTAGCGGAAAAAACCCTTGACACTCCCTATCCTGCGCAAAAGCGACCTCCTCGAAACTCCCCTCCCGCGCTCGAGGGCGATAAAATCCCTCATCTCGTTCTTGCCGATCCTCTCCCAATGGAGGTCCCTGCCGCCGAACTCATCCTCGAGGTGTCGGAGAAAGAGAACTGTATCCGATATATACCACTGTACTGTCTTCTCGGAACGGTTCATCACGACGAGCCATTCGTAGTACCCCTGAAGACCATCACGAAAAAAGCCGTATTTCAGACGCTGTCCTGCCCTTTTCATGTCGAAAGCAGCCATGTTTCTACTCCCGGCTTACGAGCGCCGCGCCTTTTTCTTCAGAGACCTCTTCTCTGTGGCCGCACTCCTCGTTATAGCACACAAGCGAGTCTTTTCGGTCCGCCATGATGCTCCCGCAGTCCGGACACTCCTTTTCTGAAGGTTTGTCCCATGTCATGAAGTCGCAATCCGGATACCGTGAGCACCCGAAAAACTCCTTCCCGTTTTTTGTTCTCCTGGTAACGATAACGCCGTCGCAATCGGGCTTCGGGCAATGCCCGAGCGGAAGCGGCTTCGTCTCCCTGCATTCCGGAAATGCGGGGCAGGCGAGAAAATAACCGTACCTCCCCAGCCGCTTAACCATCTTTCTTCCGCATCGCGCGCATGTATAATCAGTCTCTTCGTCCGTTATTCCCTTGTAATCCTCAAGGTGTTGCTTTGCCTCCTCGACAGACTCTATGAACGGAAAGTAGAACTCCTCGAGGAGCTTGTTCCACCCCATCTTTCCCTCTGCTATCTCGTCGAGCTTCTCCTCCATCTTCGCAGTAAACTCTATGTCGAGGAGATCCGGGAAGTTATCCACAAGGAGCCCGTTGGTGAGTTTCCCGAGAAATGTGGGCTTGAACTGGCGATTTCTTCTCTCGACGTAATACCTCTTTATGAGGGTAGTGGTAATCGGCGCGTAGGTGCTCGGCCTTCCTATACCGGATTCCTCGAGAAACTTTACGAGCGTCGCATCCGTATAGTGCGGGGGCGGCTCCGTATAGTGGACCTCCTTTTCGACCTCGATAGGCTCAAGCTCCTCACCGACTGTAAGCTTTGGAAGAGCTTTGTTATTCTCCCCGTTGTTCTGTTTCATGACCTTCAGAAATCCGGCGAACACCACCTTCTGCCCGTTGACCCTGAAGACCCCTCCGTTCGACCCTATGTCGACTGTGGTGGTTATCAAAACCGCCGGAGGGAGCTGGGACGCAAGAAACTGCTCCCAGATAAGCGAGTACAGGCGGTACTGGTCCCGCGTGAGGTGCTGTTTCACAAAAGAGGGAGTCCTGTACACGGATGTCGGGCGCACCGCTTCGTGCGCATCCTGCGAGCTCGACCTGTTCTTGTAGACGTTGGGCTTGTCCGGAAGGAACGCTTTGGGATAGTTTTCGCGAATAAAATTTCTCGTCTCCTCCAGTGCCTGCTGTGAAATTCTCACCGAATCGGTCCTCATGTAGGTGATCAGGCCCACAGGCCCGCCTTCGAGATTGATACCCTCGTACAACTGCTGGGCTATTATCATCGTCTTTCTCGAAGAGTACTTGAGCTTCGAACCCGCAGCCTGCTGGAGCTTACTTGTGGTAAAAGGTGCCTGCGGCTTCCTTCTGCGCTGTTTTTCTTCTATATTAATTACAGTAAAAGGGCCCTTCTTCAGCCGGTCGAGGAGCTTTTTTGCTTCCTCTTCCGAACTTATCTCTACCTTCTTACCTTCGTACTGGACGAGTTTAGCCGGGAACGTCAGCTTTGCTTTCTTGAACAGCGCCTCAATCGTCCAGTAGCTCCTGGGGACGAATCGTTCGATCTCCTCCTCGCGTTCGCATATCGCCTTGAGCGCGACCGACTGGACCCTTCCTGCTGAAAGTCCCTTTTTAATCTTCTCCCAGAGCAGCGGTGATAGATTGTAGCCGACAAGACGGTCCAGCACTCTCCTCGCTTTCTGGGCATCTACGAGAGCGAGGTTGATCTCCCTCGGCTGGAGCACCGCATCTTTTATGGCGTCCTCGGTTATTTCATTGAAGACGATCCTTCTCACCTCCAGGTCCGGTTTGTCCTTCTGGATCGCATTCTTAATATGGAAAGAGATCGCCTCTCCCTCCCTGTCACTGTCAGCTGCGAGATAGACCCGCTTACTCCGCTGGGCCTCACGCTTCAGCTCCTTTAATATCTTTCCTCTTCCGCGTATCGTGATGTAATCCGGCGTAAAGCCGTTATCCACGTCGACCGCCAGTCTTGATTTCGGAAGGTCTATGAGATGACCCATCGATGACGTCACTGTATACTCTCCGCCGAGGTACCTGTTGATCGTCTTCGCCTTTGTAGGTGATTCCACTACTACCAGTGTTTTCCTATCTTCCATATTTCTCTACTTTCGCAAAAATCTTTCCTGGATACTGAACAACAGCCCCTTCGAGCTCCAGCATCATAAGGGCCGATACGGTCTCGGATACAGAGCTTTTAAGGACTTTTTCTATCTCTTCAAGGCTTACCCGCTCATCGCCGATCACCCTGAGAATGTCCTCCTCCAGGGGAGAACATGAGAAGGTACTCTTTTCCCTATTATATTTCAAATCTTTTCCCATAACGGAGAGGATATCCCACGGCGTCTCTACGAGATGAGCCCCATCCTTGATGAGGCCGTTATTTCCCGTGTACGCCTCGGTCTGTGCCTTTCCTGGAAATGCCATCACCTCTCTTCCCTGCTCCAGGGCATACTGTGCGGTTATAAGAGCACCTGAAGTTTTCGACGCCTCAACAACCACCACGCCGTCGCTCAGGCCGCTGATGATCCGGTTCCTTCGCGGAAAGTTCCTCTTATACGGCGGCGTACCGACAGGGAACTCGCTCACAAGGAGGCCCTCTTTTTGCATACGTTCGTACATATCGCTGTTTGTTTTGGGATAAACGATATCGATACCGTTTCCCAGGACCGCTACCGTCAACTTTGTTCCGTCAAGCGCCCCTTTATGCGCATAGTAGTCAATTCCGAGTGCGAGTCCGCTCACCACGGTAACGGACCCCTTGGAGAGCTCTTTTCCCACGCTGTACGCCGCTCCAATTCCCCAGTTCGAAGCCTTCCTCGAACCAACGACCCCTACGGCGGTTTCACAATGCATGAGCTCGGTCTTTCCTTTCGCAAAGAGCACGAGAGGAGGATCGTATATGTACTTCAGCCTCACCGGATACCGGGGATCGGATATTCCTATTACGGCTATACCCTGCTTTTCACAGTACTCGAGCGTATGCTTCGCATCCTCTACATCACGCTCCGGTGCCACCATGACGCCGTCGATCTTGAACTGTTTATGCAACAGCCGCTGGGCCTCCTTTTTCTGCGAGAAGACCCCTCCGGCACTCCCGTATCTTTCAAAGAGCAAGAGCTTCTGTTTCGGCTTACAGTTCGTTATCCGGTTGAACAGTACCAGCCATGCAAGCTCTTCATTTTTCATCGATCCCTGTTTCCCGGTTTATTCTCAGGATATTCTCCTCGACCTTCTCCCTTTTCGGAGAGGACCGGGGTAAAAGCCTCGTCAATGTGAGATACTCATTGAGCGCCTTTCCAAGATCGCCGGTCTCGTAGTAAAACCTCCCTAGCGCGAAATGCGCGTCGATATTTTTCGGGTCATAGTCCAGCATGAGCTTTATCTGTTCAATGGCTGAGGCCCACTCCTCGTACCCGAAGGCGAGAAGGAACCCATACCCATACATTGCTTCAAGGAGGTCCGGCTTGATATCGAGCGCTTTTTTATAGTACACTCTCGACCTTTCGAGCCAGTACTCCCTTTCTTCTTTCTCGACTGTGGCGATGGCCAGGAAATAGTAGCACTCTCCCAGGTCCTTCTTTATAAACGCGCTGTACGGCTGTAAAAACTCCGCCTCGACGAACGCATCCTCCGCAAGGCTGTAGCTTCCGATCTCCATATATTTTGTACCGAGCAGCCTGAGAGTGCTCTCGAGATACTGTGCGGCCTTTAGTTTCATATCAACGACCTTTCGAAGCTCTCCCCTCACACTTTCGAGGTCTTCAACGTCCTTCTCCTTCTTCGCGAGCACCTTTTTTCCTCGTGAAACCGCCCTGTTCTCCTTATAGTACCCGCACCCCGCCACGATTATAGATATGAGGATACATAAAAGCACGCACCACTTTCTAAAAGGCACTGTTACTCTCCAGATACTCCAGCACGTCTCTCTTCCTGAACCTTCGGTGCCCTCCGGGACCTACCCTGTATACCCTGATCTTCCGCTCATTCGCATACCGTCGCAGGGAGGAGCAGCTCACGCCGAGAAGCTCTGCAGCCTCGGTAATTGTGAGCATGCGGTTCAGCTCCCTGTCCAGCAGTTCGTTTTTCAGAACTTCCGTATAGTTACTCCCCATACCGTCCTCATCATCTCTAAGAAATGATGCAAATATAAATATTATAACTATGGAAGATTTTTATAAATCAAATTTATCAATATTATAATAAGTTTATCATATTTGTCAAGTGTATTCTTTACTCTCTTAATTGAACAGTAAAACCGCAATTTTTATTGCAGCTGACACCGATTATGAGGAATTACGACGGGTGAAGGGAAAATCGGTTGAACCGTGTTGGGGATTTTCGGAATATCGAGGTGTCGCTCTTACTTTCGCTGTCTTTTCAAAGCTTCATGTTCCTTGAAGCTCTTTTCTTTTGCCTTCATATCAACCTCATACTTCTGAGACCAGAGCTCGATCTGCTTAGTGATATTCTGCACAAATGCTGATTCGTTGAACAATATATGCATCCGCTTGAGCGCCCTGAGGTAGTCGATCGCCTTTTTCATGTCGTCCTGAAGGTGGTCCGTCAGCTCATACTTCTCTCTGTACCGCGTGCTCGTCCTCGTAAGAAGGTCCTTTACAAGAGAAAGATAATCGTTCCTCGCATCGAATCCCTCTATCCCCGGATTGTTCTTCTCCTGGAAAGACCGGAAATCAAAGAGATTTTTCGCGACAACCGCATACCTTCCCTCAATCTCAACGAAGCTCCATTTCCACTTCGAGTTCTGGCCGTACTTGTCCTCCAGCAGGGAGACCGTATAACCGAACTTCCTCATCAGCTTCAGGCGTTCCTCATCCGAGAAACCATCGAGCTGTTTTAGTTTCTCGTAGTTTTCGCCGAGAGGCATGTCGACCACATTGGAAACGATACCCTCAAGAAGGATGATGGCCTTGTACAGACTCTTTCGTGCTACATCGAGGTAGCTCTCATTTTTATATCCGAGGAGACTGAGACTGAGGTCGGTCATCGCACAGTAAATCGTCACGAGGTCTATATAGAATGAGGCTACTTCAACTCCGTTCACCAGAGACCCGTCATCCTTCTTGCCCTCGAGGACTGAGATCCTATTCCTGACTTCCTCAGCCTTCTGTTTCAGGATGGTTACCTCTTCGTTGAACCTCTGCTTCTTCTCCTTGTCAACAGCCATTATCAAGATCCCTGTCTGAGATACCTTCTTATTTTTCAGGCTTTTACATCGATATTGTTCCCGAGACCGGTGGCCTCTCTCAGAGCCTCTGTCTCGTGAATTTCGGTCTCTATCACCTCAGTCTCCTGCGGCTCCGTGTCTTCCACCCTCTCGGTATAAACAACCTCCTGAGGCAACCCAACAGAAGAATCGATGTCTGCCACGTCACCCATTTGCAATACCTCCTTTAATTAGTCGCTGGTGAATAATGCAATATTTAGCGATACATCAATCACCACCAGCTCAATAATTAGTTTCTAGTTATGTACAAGAAACTAATTATTAAAATCATAATCTTTAAAGAAGAATACATCGCTCGAGTTGTCGTTCATGTTCGTCAGAACAATCTTGTACGGCATGTAGTATTTTCCGAATGATTTGTAGCTGTTTTGCGCCTTGACGTAAGGGTTTCCATCGAGATAGTATACCGCCTCTGAGATCACCCATTTTTTCTTATCGAGGTAGAAGAACGCGTAGTTGTCGTCCTTCTCCTCCTTTTGGGGGTCCCAGGCCTGTAGAACGACGAAATTCGGATTAACCTTGTGCACGCTTATCTTGTCCCTGTCGATTATCTCCCTGAGCTCTTTCGGGTTCTGCACCTTTGATATTCCGGAGAACTTAAAGTACTCCTCATACATCGAGAAAAGAGAAGTGTACTCCTCTTTTATGTTCTCGATGAGAATTTTTACACCCTCCATCTTCGTAAAGCTTATCACTACCCTTGGCCGGCCCTTCCCTTCCAGGATCTCCGGCGGTAGATCCTTTAAAGCCTCGTCGAAACTCTTGTTTTCGATCATTACCTTATAGGAATCGGGTGTATTGACCCCTGACATCCGTACGACATTCTTGTAGATCTCCTCTATCTTCTCATCTGCATAGATGGAAAATCCCGAGAGAAAAAACACAAACAACAGCACGAGAAACCGCTTCACCTTCCCTCCTCATTGTTCATCTTCCGTATTATAGCTACTTGGCAATTAATTACGTTTTAAAAAACCAGGCAATGCGTCTGTTTTCTAAATACCTTTGCCGCATACACATTAATAATATACCACTGAATACCAATGAAACTAAATATTATCACACAAGAGTTAATTCTCAAGGTTTTTATTCGTTTATCATCTGGTGAGCGTGGCGCATCGCCGCTTCGCCGATACGCGCGCCGCTAATCATGCGTGCAATCTCCGTGACCTTTTCATCTCCCTCCAGAAGCTTCACCTCTGTCACCGCCCTGTTCTCCCGCTCGACCTTCTCGACCCTGATGTTGAGATCGCCCTTGGACGCAATCTGCGCCTGGTGGGTAATGCATAGAATCTGTTTATACCTTGACAGTTCCCTCAGCCTCTTTCCCACCGCCCATGCGACCTTGCCGCCGATGCCCGCATCGACCTCATCGAACACAAACGTAAGTATGGGATCCGCACCTCCAAGCACCGTCTTGATGGCCAGCATGATCCGTGAGAGCTCCCCCCCCGAGGCGACATCCTTCAGGGGAAGGTACGGCTCCCCCTTGTTTGCAGAGAGGAGAAACGCGACGTTGTCGAGACCGCCCTTTGTCAGCTCATACCGTCTACCGTCTATCTCGACCCACCCGTCCAGCTTTTCATGATAGACGATCTGTACCTTGAAACCCGCCTTGTCCATGCTCAGATATGAAAGCTCACTCATGACACTTTCTTTCAGTGTCTGCGCGGCAACGCGCCTCTGTACGGACAGATCCTTGGCGAGCTCGCCCGCCCTGGAAAGTTCCGCATCCAGTCTCGCTTTCAGGTCCCTGACCGTATCCTCGTTGTTCTGGAGATCGGTAAGCTCCTCCGAGCACCGCTCCCCGTAATCCTTTATCTCTTCTATGGTTTCTCCGTACTTCTTCTTTAAAGACTTGATGAGCTCGATCCTCGACTGGATGAGGTCAATCCTGCCCGCCTCGTAATCGATACCGTCTACGAAAGCCTTCAAGCTCGAAGCGACATCGCCGATCACGTCTCTCGTTGTTTCCAGCTCACGGGCAAGGTCCCCGACCTCGCCGGAGAGGTCTCGGACCTTCTCGAGCTCGCCGAGTGCCTCGTCCGTCATCGAAACAGCTGATCTTTCGTCAGCGCTGAGAAGTTCGTACGCGCCGTTAATCGAGCTCACGAGCTTCTCGTAGTTCTTGAGGACCCTGTACTCCTCTTCCAAATCACGGTCCTCGCCCTCTGTGAGAGATGCGCCTTCGATCTCGGAGATAGAGTGCTGCAATATGTCGATCCTGCGCTCCCTCTCCCGCTTGTCCATCGTCTGCTGCTCTATCTGACCTTTCAGCTGCTCGACCCTTGTAAAGCTCTCCCTGTACTTCTGAAGAAGGTCACCGAGCGAGCCGTACTGGTCGAGCAGGAAGAGTTGGTTCTTCACGACAAGGAGAGACTGGTGCTCGTGCTGGCCGTGTATGTCGATGAGTACTCCGGTCACCTCCTTGAGGTCCTTCACCGAAACCTGCAACCCGTTGATATAGCTCTTGGAAACCCCCTCGGTCGTGATCGTTCTCCGTATCACGATCTCTTCGCCGTCCTGGCACTCGATCCCCTTCTCTCTGAGGATCCCGAACACCTCGTGCCCTTTCTCAACCCCGAGCCTGCCTTCGACAGTGCAGCTTTCCGACCCTGATCTTATGAGCGATGTCTTTGCCTTTTCGCCGAGTATGAGCCCGAGAGCCCCGATGATGATCGACTTTCCTGCACCTGTCTCGCCAGAGAGGATTGTGAGATTTCTGCTGAAGCTGACGGTGAGCTCCCTGATGAGGGCGTAATTCTTTATGTAGAGCTCTTTCAGCATATTAGCCCTTCCATGAAAGCTTCTCCCGTACAATGTCGTAGAAGCTTCTTTTCCCAAGCGACACGAGCCTCGTGATGGTCCCTGATCTTTTTACCCGGACCTCATCGGTGTGCCTTAGTTCCAAGGCCACCTGCCCGTCCAGCGTTGCCATAATCTCCCGGTTCTTCGACATCACCATGATCCCTATCGTCTCCTCGGAGGGAACCACCAATGGTCTCACCCCGAGAGAGTGAGGACAGATCGGACTGATCACGAACGCCCTCATTGTAGGGTCAAGGATAGGGCCTCCCGCAGAGAGCGAGTATGCCGTGGAGCCGGTCGGTGTGGCGACAATGATTCCGTCCGACCGGTATGTGCCGACGAGGTGCCTGCCGCTCGAAACCTTCAGAAGTATGAGCCTCGAAATTCCGCCGGTGTTGATCACGAGATCGTTCAACCCTGTCATATTCCAGCTTTTTTCATTCTTCCTGTACACCTGCACATCGATCATCATGCGCTCTTCAAATGCGTGCTCTTTGTTTACAATGCACTCCATGCACTCGAGCATTTCCGATTCTCTGAATTCGGTGATGAAACCGAGGCCGCCGAGGTTGATGCCGACTATCGGAATGCCGTGCTGAGAGAAGTTCCTCGCGGCGAAGAGAAGCGTGCCGTCCCCGCCAAGAGCAACCGCGAGATCACACTCCGGTATTCTCTTCTTTACCCGGGCATCTATCTCCCCGACCTTCGACTGCAGGGTGAGGTGCCCGATCTTCTTGGATTCAAGATAGCCTTTTAGAACCCTCGCAATCTCGAGTGCCTTCCCGCTCTGGTCTTTCATTACTATTCCAACAAGCTTCATCGTCCGTTCCTCGAGATATCTATCTATACATAACAGCAATAGATCCTCTTTTGTTGCGCTCAGAGAATCGTTCTTATCCCCTTGGCTGTCCGCTCAATATCATCCTTTTTGATTCCAGGGTAGATCGGAAGCGCGATGATCTCATGATAGAGGCGCTCGGTGCAGCCGAATTCACGGATATTGAGTCCAAGCTCCTGGTGCAGCGGCCTCTCGATCCCTCTCCGTACAGGGATGCCGATGTTTTTAAAGAACTTCCCGCACTCCTCGAAAGAAGTCTTGGTCCTCACCGCATAGGAGGAGTAGCAGAGCGCCTGACCGGCTGCCCTTCCGATAAAGCTCGCCCCTCCCTCCATGACTGCACTGTCGTAGTACTTTCCGATCTCGCTGCGTTTCTGCAGGTTTTCATCGAGCCTTACGAGCTGGGAGATTCCCAGAGAAGCGTTGAAGTCGCTCATGAGCTGTTCATCGGGTACAGCCTCTTTCACCTGCCCTCCGGCGCTCCTGTTTCCCGAACCGAGCATTCCGCCTGTTCCGGTTGTGATGATCGAATCGTCTGTGAAACTCAGGGTGACAAAGTCACCGAAGCCCCCCGCGGGAGTGTCGTTCACCGATGACCCCAGCGACCCGTCGAGGTCCTCTATGAGAGGTATTTCCAGCTCTTTGTACACCGACAGATCGTGGGGGATACCAAAGAGCTGCGAAAGGACGATGCACTTCGTCCTCCCCGTGATCTTCTTTCTTACAGCCTCGACGGACGGCAGAAGAGTATCCTCATCAGGATCGACGAGAACAGGCTTGAGGCCCTGTCTCTGAAGAGCCTTCAGCAGGCTCATCCTCGAGTAGCTCGACAGAATGACCTCATCCCCGCTCCCGGCCCCGATGAGCGAGAGGGCGATCTCGAAGGGAGCGAAGTAGTTGTTGAGCACAGTTACGCCGGAAAGTCCCAGCCTGGCCTTTAAAAGTGAGGAAAAACTTTTGAGTCTCTCTCCAGGAGTGAGGTCGTCCTTGATCATGCAGTACAGCACAGACTCCAGGTCCTTTCTGCCTATTGTGGGAATATTGAACCGTATCATCGCTTCCTCATTAGTGAACCGTAGATTTATGACTGTCGGTCATGGAATCGCCTGCCTTTATTCTGTCTTTTCCCCGGAACAGTGCCTTGTCTGTTCCGGTGGGGATGAAGCAGTTGCGGGCTACCCTGAACCCTTGCGGTATCTCGACGTTCTCCCCTATCAGTGTTATTCCGTTGAATATATATTTCGGATGAATGTAATTCGCACCCGTACTGTCATCCTCTCCGATCCTCGCCTTTTCTCCTACGTTCGGTGTTACCTTCGCCAGCTGGCTTGTTGTGCAGAGAATGGTGCTCTGCACCATCGCCCCTTCACCGATGTAGTTGTTGTTCATTACAACCGAATTCACCACCCTCGCGTTCCTGCTTACCCTCACATGGGGGAACAGAACGGAATGTTCGACATATCCCTCCACGAGACAGGAGGATGAAATATAGGAGTCCTTGACGAATCCCGTGCCCTCGACCTGTGCGAAATTTTCCTTTTCAATATCCACGCTCGGAATGGAGGAGAGCACGCCGGAGAACATTTCAATCTCCTTCATCATGGCCATCTGGAACGCATAGTATTCGTACGCTGTGCGCAGACCGAAAAACCTGCAGTCAAGAGTAAAAGGTTCTGTCTTCGCTCCAAGCTTCTCTTCCAGGCCATCCCACACCCCGTCTGCCCCTGATGACGAATGATGCTCAATCAGCCTGGGAGCTTCCTCACCACGTCCAAGGAAGTAACCGATTCTCTCGCCACCCGCGGCAACGATGGCGCAGTTTTTATCACCGAGACGGGGCAGTTCACCTATCAGTCCCTCCCAGTCGGCAATGAGGGCGCCATCCGCCCGGAGGATGAGAAGGCTGTCGTTTCTTCGGGGCTTCAGCAGCCCGCCGAGAGACCTTCCCAAATCCCGTTCGTTCTGGACCTTTATGCGCTGAGCGTTGTATTTATAGAGGAGGTAATCTCTCGCCTCTGTCGTCTCGTCATCCATCACGACCGTCGCGCCCCGGATTCCGAAAAAGCTTAAGGGGCCGAGGTAGAGGTCGATGATCCTCACCCCTCCGATGAGAGGAATAAAAGACTTTTCGGTGCTGTCGGTAATTGACAGTAATCCCGGCTCTCTTCTCTTGACCAGAACGAGTACCGATAGCTTCCGCATCTGCTGTTTCCTAATGTGGACAAGCCACATTCTCGATTAAAATATTTTCTTGCTAAAAACGCAAGAAAATCAGTAGTAAGGTACTAAGGATTAATGTCTCCAGAAGAGCCGTTCAGCTATAACGAAGAGGATGAAGACAGGAGCAAGCCAGAGCTTCTTGAACGATCTCGGATGCGGTATCTCCCGCTTAGACAGCCATCCGGAGACAGGGTCTCTCGTGAACCTGCGGTGTTTACCCATCTTTCCTGCATACAGGTTGAAAAGCCCTTCGATCAATACTATGACGCTTGCATTGATTTTTCCGATGTATCGCTCGACCCATATCTCCTCACGCGGAGATCCGAGACCGATAAAGAAGTAGTCGGGAGAAGCCTTGCCTATTGCCGTTACAACGTTCTCCAGTGCTCCCCTGTCGTAGTTTCCCCTGTACTTTCCAACCACGAAGAGCTTCGGGATGTCCTTCTTGAGACTCCCGAACGCCCGATCGATCGTGTCTCCCTTCCCGCCAAAAAGGTAGACTCTCTTGCTCAGCTCGACCGACTGGATCAAGAGGAGCTTCACGAACTGGGAAGGATCTATAAACTCCTTGAGAGGACGTTTTAATAACTTGGCCGCCCAGAATATAAACCTTCCGCTCGGTACTATGAGATCAGCTTCTTCGAGGAAGACCTTGCGGTTCCTGTCACGGCGCGCCCTCATGAGAGAGATGAGCGAGAGAAACACAACAATACGGCACTTCTCCTCCCTCACGTATCTCTCGGCAAGCTCTACACCCTCATCGGCGGTGATATTATCGAAAGGTATTCCTAAGATCCTGTTTCTTTTTGTGCGCTTTTCTGTTGTCCAGATAACGACCTCCCCCTTTCGTTGCAGCAGGGGCTATACCTTCTCAGAAAAAAAGATACGTATAAAGCCGGCCCCGATAATCGATGCGGTCTCAGCCTTCATGATAAAATCTCCCATCGTTATCGGGACCCCGCCTCCTCCTATAATCGCGTTCACCTCGTCGTCGGAAAAGCCCCCTTCGGGACCAAAGAAGAGATGAAAACACGCCGCGCCATCCTTGTCGAGAGTATCGAGGAAGCTTTTAAGGTGATGTCCCGGTTCTCTTGTACTGAAGAGGAGGATCCTACCTCCCTTTGCCCTCCCCAGGATCCGCCCCACGTCCGAAAAACGGATGGGGTCATGAATCCTCATGACATCCTCGATGCCCGATATCTTGGCCCCCTCTCTGGCAAGCCTCCTCCACCTGACAAGCTTCTCGCCTTCGAGGTTGATCTCTGGTATTGACCTTTCCGTCTTCAGAGGGAAGAAATTCCCGACCCCGATTTCTCCAAGCTTCGAGACAGCAAGATCCATCTTCTTCGATTTGAGAAGTCCCTGATATACGGATATGGGAACACATTTATCGCGGACATCTCTCGTGTGTTCGACTCCGAAGACGATCTTTCCCTTCAGTATGCGGGAGACCACAAGGGAGTAGAGCTTTCGACCTATCACCGCATCGATTCTGCTCCCCTCTCGCATCCTCCTCACGTCCTTGAGGTAGTGACAGAGGTCTCCTTCGACAACGACCCTGTTGTTCTCGATACATTCGGGATCCAGAACGATGTTTCTCATATGCCAAAATAAAATTACACTCTCTCTTTTTGTAAGTCAATTTATTAATGCTGTCATCG
>DATKZJ010000025.1:0-14148 GCA_035527995.1 Spirochaetota bacterium
TGATATCAGCAAAAGAGTGGGTGACGAGGGGATCTATGTATGGAACGGAGAGTATGGGCTCGGCGCCCTCGAGCTCCTCGAGTACCTGGATCTCGTTAAGATCGGCGGTCTGCTCAGGGTGAGCATCGAGCACTACAACACGGAGGAAGAGATCGATCGCTTTCTCGAGGTACTCGGGTCAATTGCAGAGTAATCTCCTGTAGCATTAATAAAACAGGAACCGGAGATCGACTTTTAAATCAATCCAATAGAAACAAAGAAGGGATAGGTTCTTATCATCGAACATTTTCTCGAGCTGTTACGGGACTGAGTTTTCAGGCCGAAAGACAAGCTCCTTCTCGAAAGGACCAGCCTGAAAAACTTGGATAGAGCAAAACGTCGGTGAGGGAAGCGTGGTGTATCCTCGAGACAGCAGGTATTCTGGAGGGTAAGATCGGCTCAGGCACCTATATGAAGACGGGCAGCATCGACCAGATCTACATTATCAAGATCAGGGATATATCTACTAAAGGAAGAGAGCCCTTATGAAATCCTCGAAGTGCGTACGTTCATAGAGCCGGAAATAGTGTTGCGTGCGCTGCAAAACGCGATCGAAACAGAGATAAGTGAGATAGGCGAGATACTACAACGAATGATGCTAGAGATTAACGAGAACGGGGACTACAGCACAGATTAAGGTACTCTTTTCCATCTTAAGATAGTGGTAACACGAAACATGGGGGCTACTAAAACATGATGCAATACATCATGAAGCAGGGACACGAGAGTTTGTGGAAAGAAATAGTTGGCGAGCCGGAAGCCTGGAAGCTTGTCCTAACCACGGTATCGAATTTCATGCGGGAATACTCGAATGTATCAGGAACAGGGATACGAAGAAAGCTCGTTCGATCATGCTAAAGCGGTTCAATGAATTACAGAAGAGTACTAGAGGTGATATCCGCGTATAAAGGAAAGCCATAACAAATACACAATAGGGCTCGCTTATAGAAAAGGTTTTATTGTATTTTCCTTACTCAATTTTGATAGAGATTTTTTTCATACTAGGAACAGGAGGATTGTTAAATGAGATTAACGGAGCATATTTATATGGTTGGAGGCGGTGAGTTTGGCTTGAGTCAAAAGTTTGATTCTAATGTATATGTTGTAGATTGCGGTGAAGAGCTTGCAATGATTGATGCCGGGGCGGGTGTGGATGTAGCGCTCATCGAAGAGAATATCAAAAAAGAAGGCCTGTCTCCGGATCGAATAACCAAGATTCTGTTAACTCATAGTCATTCTGATCACGCTGGAGGGGCGGATTGGTTTCATAAACGATTTGCGTCTGCTGTGTATATTTCGAAGGAAGAAGCAATCGGTGTTGAAAGCGGGGAGGAAGGAGAACTTGGCCTTGAGATAGCGAGGAGAAGCGGATTTTACTCTCAAGAGTACCGATTCCCATCGACCGAAGTAGCAGTGAAGCTTAAGCATGAAGATGAATTTATGTGCGGGGTTTATAAATTCAAAGCCATGCTTGTTCCAGGCCATAGTCAGGGTTCTGTATGTTATCACACTGATCTCCCGGAAGGGAAAGTGCTATTCTCCGGGGATACAGTGTTTTCCGGTGGTAAAATATTGCTATTAAATATCGAAGGCTCGAGTCTTTCCGACTATCGACAAAACTGTGGGAAGCTCTCAGACCTGGGTATTGATATATTATTGCCGGGCCATGGTGTAGTTGTACTTTCTGAGGGCCAGATGCACATAGATGAAGCTCTGAAAAAATTGAAACTGCTACAGCCGCCGCCTAACCTGCTCTGAATTATTACGGCGCAAGTCTTTGAAAAAATATCATATGATCATCATGTGAAGCGGTTGGTGTGGAAGGATGTGTTCCATGTCGGCGTTTTTGCATAATATGACCATCACGCAGGTACAGGAAGAAGCTGTAGCTTTTTAAAGAGTGGCGTTCCTGCTTGGTTCTTGGGGATGGTGAGTATAGGAGAGGCCCGTACAGATGAGTATTTTGAAATAATAACATTGTTCGATACAGCGAATTTCTCTTATGCAATCACATCAGCATGCGATCGGGAATGAATAATACTATGATCGTATTTTAGTCATTGATGATAGTTCCGGACGGAAGACGAAGTGAAAAGAGTCCCTGATATTGAACATGTCGTTATTAATAAAACAGTATCGGGTTTCTTCCTTAAAGGACACACCGGGCCTGCCCAGCCGCTAAAAGACTCGACAATTTCCCCGAATTTCATTATAATTGATTTTTAGCTTAAGCTAAAAATCAATAATGGAGAGTTCGACTAATTGATTCTTATCGAAAGATAGGAATCAATAATGGAGAGTTCGACTAATTAATTCCTATCGAAAGATAAGAACTGATTTTGAGGCGGGTGTTTAACTTTAACTTGTCGTACTAGCGGCTATGCATGAAACTTACCACGTTCCCTGTACAATAAAGATAGTTTGGGAACGTATTACTTACACACCTTTGGTTAAATTCGAATCATTCACCAGGAATTATTAGGGTGAAAATACAAAATACATATTTAAAGAGAACGCTGTGGGAGGAGAAATGGATTATAAGGTAAAAGATATAGGGCTCGCAGAGGAGGGGAAGCTGAAGATAGAATGGGCGGAGTCGCGGATGCCCGTGCTTATACAGTTGAGGGAGAAGTACAGAAAAGAGAAGCCCCTGAAAGGGCAGAGGGTCGCAGGCTGCCTCCACGTGACAAAAGAGACGGCGGTTTTAGTGAAGACGCTCGCTCTCGCAGGAGCTGAGGTGTCCTGGTCGGGGTGCAACCCCCTCTCTACCCAGGATGATATCGCGGCCGCCCTCGCGGGCGAAGGCTTTTCTATATACGCATGGCATGGGATGAGCGTCGAAGAGTTCTACTGGGCAATCGACCGCACGATCGACTTCAAGCCGACGCTCACTCTGGATGACGGCGCAGACCTTATCAACACCCTTCACCAGAAGTACCCGGAGCAGGCGAAACAGGTTACTGCAGGTACAGAGGAGACGACGACAGGGGTGCACCGTCTCAGGGCCATGGCAAAGGCCGGTGCGCTTCTCTACCCGGTGATCGCTGTAAACGATGCGGAGACGAAGTGGGATTTTGACAATGTCTACGGAACAGGACAGTCATCCATAGACGGGATCCTCAGGACGACAAATATTCTGCTCGCAGGCAAGAACTTCGTAGTGGCCGGATACGGGCACTGCGGAAAAGGAACAGCCATGAGGGCCTGCGGCATGGGAGCACACGTGATCGTGACGGAGGTGAGTCCCACCCAGGCGCTGAAGGCGATTCTGGACGGCTTCAAGGTAATGCCGATGAATGAGGCGAGCAGGATCGGCGATATCTTCATTACCGCAACGGGTATGAAGGACGTTATCGGGAAAAGACACTTCGAGCGGATGAAAGACGGTGCAGTGGTCTGCAACACGGGCCACTACGATTGCGAGGTGAATCTGAACGATCTGAAAAAGCTCTCCGGGAGTGTCAGGACGGTCAGGCCGAATAATGAGGAGTATACCCTTAAGGGCGGAAAGAGGATCTACGTCCTGGCAAAGGGGAGGCTTGTGAACCTCGCGGGCGCAGAGGGCCATCCCTCCGAGGTCATGGACATGAGCTTTGCAAACCAGTTTTTATCGATGATAAGGGGCGCCAGAGAGGGGAAGAGCCTCGAGGTCAGGGTCCACGATATACCGAAAGAGCAGGACCAGGAGCTCGCGATGTTGAAGCTGGGCACCATGGGTATGTCGATAGATACTCTTACCAAACAGCAGCTGACGTACCGCGATGATTACCTCGCTGGAACATAAACCGAATATCAGCTGAAACACTCAAATTCAGGAGGGGTCATTGTTTCTAAAGAGTCTGGAGATACTGGGCTTCAAGTCTTTTGCCACAAAAACACGCTTTCATTTTAAACCGGGCGTCACCGCCCTCGTCGGTCCAAACGGATGCGGCAAGAGCAATATTGTCGATGCAATCCGATGGGTGCTCGGGGAGACGAATGCGAGGTCTCTTCGAGGGGAGGTGATGGACGATATCATCTTCGCGGGATCGGATGAGATGAAGGCGCTCGGGATGGCCGAGGTCGGCATCACCATAGTGAACGATGACGGCCTTTTACCGATCGATTACTCCGAAGTGAACATCAAGCGCAGACTGTACAGGTCGGGTGAGAGCGAGTTCCTCATCAACAACAACTCCGTCCGACTCAAGGATATCCAGGAGCTTTTTGCCGATACCGGCATAGGGAAGGCCTCCTACTCCATCATGGAGCAGGGTAATATAGACGTGCTCTTAAGCAACAGGCCTGAAGAGAGGATGTATATCTTCGAGGAAGCCTCAGGGATCACCCGGTACAAGATGAGGATCAAGGAGTCGTACAGGAAGCTCACAGCAACCGATGAGAACCTCAACCGGCTCGGGCTTGTCATCAGCGAGGTCGAGAAGGAGTATAAAAACCTCGAGCGGCAGGCAAAAAAGGCCCAGGAGTACAAGGACCTCAAGAAACAGGAGATAGAGTACGAGACGCTCTACAACTATTACCGTGTCCAGGACCTGAAACAAAAGGTTGAACGGAACAGGGACTCCCTGGCACGGCTCCAGGAAAAAAAACAGGACTTCATGAAGGCGAGCAGGAAGCTCGAGGAGTCCATTAAAGAGCACATGGGGAAAGTCAGGAGCCTTGAGAATGAGATCTTCGAGATAAAGAGCGATATCTTCAAGAAGGACGCCGAGATCGAAGCGCTCGACTCGAAATCGACTCATGTCAAGGACAGGGTCTTCGAGATAGAGGGCGAGCTCACAAAGAAGCGTCAGCTTTTGAAAAAGGGGGAGGCGGGCAGGGCGGAGCTTTCCGAGAGGATTTCCGCGATCAAGACCGAAATAGAGTCATTGGTATCGCTCACAGAGTCCCAGGAGGAGAAGCTGGCCAGCTACCAGCAGGAGACCGTGCGCATCAACGCCCATATCGAAGAAAACAAGACGAAGCTTATAGGAGCTTCGAACGAGGTGGACAGGATCGGGCAGGAGCTCGTAGGTCTGAGAGACGAGCTGAAGGCCGTTGTGGACCGGCTCCTCAAGGAGATCGACGATATAAAATCGAGAAGCAAGGCCGATGAGAGAAAGAAGAAGGAGCTGATCGGCAGGGTCGATGAATCCGTTCTGAAGCTTGACAGCGCACTGAGGATACATAAGCAGAAACTGCAGGACCTTCTTCTTTCTGCAAGGAAGTCGAATACGAGCGATCTCGTCGAACTGCTATCGAACGAGGCGGAGGGCCTGAGGGAAAAGCTGAATGCACTGAAACAAAACGTTGAGACGATCATAGCCATTCAGGACGACCTCTCAAAAGCGATATTCGGTGAGAAGAGCTTTCATACGAAAAAGGAGCAGGTGGAGCAGAAGATAGAGAGCCTGATCGCCGAGGAAGCGGAACTGAAGAAGGAGATCACTCGGCTCAATGAGGAGTTAAGGAAAGAGAGCGCAAGGCGTGAGGAGTTCGTCGATTTGATCCACAGCCTTACGACGGATATCGCAAGAAACAGGGAAAAGAGGCACTCCCTCGTCCAAAGCTCCAGAATGGTAGCAGCGGAGCTCGAGAGGAACGAAGAGTCGCTGGGGGACGTACGGTTCGATATCGGGAAACTGGAAGAGAGAAAAGAGGGATTCAGGGAAGACATTGAAACTCTGGGAGGGAAGAGAACCGGTGTCGAAGAGAAGAAACGAAAACTCAGCGAAAACACGAGAAGCAACAACCTCCTTATAGAGAAGATGGTTGAGAAAATTCAGGGGATGGAAACCCAGTCGGCGCGCTACCGTTCGGAGCAGGAGAAGGTCGAAAAGAGCATAGAGCAGCACGAGCTCAACAATGCCGAGATTTTATCAAGAATCGAAACGATGGTGGAGACCTTCAACGAAAACTACGGGGTGTCACTCGAGCTGTTCAAGCCCAAAGGGCCGATAGACATCGATGCGATCCGGAAGAACAGGGAGAGCGTAAGAGGACGAATCGGTTCGCTGGGGCAGGTCAATCTCATAGCGATCGAGGAGTTCAAGGAGGTGAAGAAGAGATTCGAGTACCTTGCCGCCCAGAGGGACGACCTTCTGGCCGCGAAAAAGGACGTCAACGATCTCATCTCCGACACAATCCAGAGTTCGAACGATATGTTTAAAAGCTGCTTCGAAAAGATCAGGACGAACTTTCAGAGCATCTTCAAAAGGCTCTTTAACGGGGGAAAGACGCAGCTCTACCTTACAGATGACAGAGACATCTTCAACACCGGAGTGGAAATCATGGCGTGCCCTCCCGGGAAGACCCTTCGCAGGCGTTCGCTTCTCTCCGGAGGTGAGAAAGGGCTCACCGCCGTTGCACTCCTCTTTGCCATCTTTATGGTTCGACCGAGCCCCTTCTGCCTCCTCGATGAGGTCGACCACGACCTCGATGAGGAGAACGTCATGAGGTTTATCAAACTCCTCAAGGAGTTTACGGATACTACGCAGTTCATCATCATCACACACAACCGCAGAACTATCGAATTTGCCGACGTAATATACGGTATAACAACAGAGCAGGTCGGCGTGTCGAAGGTGGTCTCTCTCGATCTTGTGGAGCATGCAATTGAATGATTTTTTTGGATGGCTCGGTAAGACCGGAAGACTCGGTAAGACCGGAAGACTCGGTAAGAACACCACCGCTTTCATCATCGTCGTTGCGGCCGCTGTAGTGGTCTCCGTCATGGTGGGCTCATTGTTCGGAAATGCCGCAAAAAAAAGGGCCCAGCGTGAGAAGCAGGGGCCCGCCCTGTCGGTTCTGGAATTGGACGAGTCTACCTACTCGCCGGCCCGGCCTTCTCAGAGGGGACCCGGCTTCATACTTCCGGAGCCCGTTGTACCCTCCCTGACAGAAGGCTCCTCATACTCTTTCTACTATGATGGAGATTACTACGACATAGACGAAGAAGAGCTCGTTCCGGTAACCGCATCCGATCTGCTGCAAAGTAGGGATGTCGGAGAGGATGCAGGGATAGGGACATTCTCGTTCCGGGGGCAAGAATACGAAGTCCTCACAGTGACGGATGAGCTTTCCGAACCGTAAACGCAGGCTCTATCGATCAGCTTTATAAACCCCGTTAGAACAGTGTGCTGTATGTCCGGTACGGCTGTGCCAAAAACCTCGTTTGGGGGTGGAAACTTTGCTATACTATAGTGTATGCAGCCTGTACTGAAAGAATCGCCATCGGAAAGGAGACCTCGGTTGCGGATAAAATGGGCGTTATTTCTCGGCTTCGCGGTCTTTCTTATATCCGGATCGGTTTCCCTCGGCGACGAGTTTGCCGTAGACAGGGATTCAGGCTACCTGGAGATCTCTGTGAACACCGGAGAGGAGTTTCATATTCGTCTCGAAGGGCAGGGGTGGTATCTTAATCGGTATGACAGGGATCACCTCCTATTCAGGTACAGGGTTATCGAGCAGTCGAGGACGAGTTTTATTATCCTCCCGAAAAGAGCGGGAATTTCCTACCTGCTCTTCAGCTATCTGGAACATGACAGCTATGTGAAGGTAATCGTAGACGGCGGCGGTGTGTTCGGAGAGGCTCCGTTGGGAGAGGCTCCGTCCGGAGAGGCTTCTGAAGCGGGGGAGTCGGAGGAGCCTGTCGAGACCGCGCAACTGGAACAGAAACAACCCGAAGAAGCGAAGCCCGTGGAAGTGAAGCCCGTGGAAGTGAAGCCGGAGGCACAGCCCCCCTCATCCGCCCCGGAGACAGGAAAAAAAACTTCGGACATACCCGTCCGGGAGAGTGAAATCTACTACACTGACGATGATAACAGGATTGTTTCCGTTCCCGTAAAAGAGGAGGATGACTCATACCGCAGAGGAGTGCGGCAGCATGAGAAGCGGCTGTATAACGAGGCGGCGGAGAGCTTATCCGGGTATCTCGAAGGATGCAAGACCTGCAAGTATCGTATCGACGCCTCCATGCGGCTCGCGGAGGTCCTTATAGCCTCAGGAAAGGGAAAAGAGGCGGGAGACTACCTCGATACCGTAATCGAGTCCGGTCTTTCGAAATATTTGAAGGTCGCGCTCGTACGGAGAGGCGACATCTACTATAAGGAGAGGAGACTGAAGGAGGCTCTCGAATCATACGAGAGGTGTATAGAGATCGATGGAGATGATCCGAAGCTCATCAGGAGAGTCGGGGACGTGTATTACGAACTCAACGAATACGCGAAAGCCCTCGTCCGGTATGAGAGGCTGAAACAGCTCGATACTATCGATGACGTCATCCTCTTCAGGATAGCGACGATATACGACAGTCCGGGATACCCGAGGGATGTCGAGAAGGCATACAGGTTCTACAAGCTCCTCATTGACAGATACAAAGATTCGAGATACATTTCCTTTTCAAGAAAGAGGATTGAATTCTTAGAGAAGAACTTCTTTGACTACAAATAGAGAAGAACCGGTAACTGTACACGGTTAATGTCACATAACCAATAAATGTATGAGGTGGAAGAGTGCTTACGACACTGACAGGCAGACTGACAGGAGTGTTCAAGAAGGTCAGGGGGTGGGGAAGTCTCAACGAGAACAACATCAAAGAGGGAATAAGGGACATAAGGCTCGCACTCCTCGAGGCTGATGTGAACTACAAGGTCGTAAAGGAGTTCGTCGACAGGGTGAGCGTGGAAGCGATGGGCGATAAGGTTCTTGGGAGCCTCACGCCGTCGCAGCAGTTTACAAAGATCGTATATGACAGCCTTGTGGGTATTCTCGGAGGAGAGGCGACAGACCTCGGCATCAAGAGCGGCGGCATCTCGGTGATCATGCTGGTCGGCCTGCAGGGATCGGGAAAGACGACAACGTGCGTGAAGATCGCTCAGTGGGTCGAAAAGAACTACAACAAGCGGCCGCTTCTCGTTGCAGCAGACACGTACAGGCCGGCCGCGGTTGAGCAGCTCGAACTCCTTGGATCCAAGTCCGGGTATACGGTGTTCAAGAAAGAGAACATGAGCCCTCCTGAGATCTGCACCGAAGCAATCCGGCATGCTCGAGAGAACAGCATGGGTGCCGTAGTAATCGACACCGCGGGGAGACTCGAGATTGACGAGAAGATGATGGAAGAGCTCGTCGAGATCAAAAGGCTGGTGAATCCGCACGAGATACTCCTTGTCGCGGACGCGGCGACAGGGCAGGTGGCCGTAACAGTGGCACAGGGATTTCATGAGCGGCTCGGCATCACGGGAATAATCCTTTCGCGAATGGACTCCGATGCGAGGGGCGGTGCGGCCCTTTCGATGTCCTACATAACTGGGAGGGCCATAAGTTTCATCGGAACCGGAGAAAGGGTAGACGACCTGGAACGGTTTCATCCTGATCGAATAGCCTCCAGGATCCTCGAGATGGGCGATATCGTTACGCTCGCCGAGAAGGTACAGAAGGATATCGATATCGAGAAGGCGAAGAAGCTCGAGAAGCGGATAAAGAAGGCCACCTTCGATCTCAACGATTTTCTCGATCAGCTGAAACAGCTTAAAAAAATGGGACCGCTGGAGAACATCATCGATCTCATACCGGGAGTTCCGAAAAAGGCGAACATCAAGGTTGATGAGAGAGAGCTCGTGAAAACTGAGGCGATTATAAACTCCATGACTCTGCGCGAGAGGGCTCACTTCAAGATCATAAACGGCAGCAGACGGAAGAGAATAGCCCTCGGCAGCGGGACGAGCGTCTTCGAGGTGAACCGCCTGTTGAACAATTTCACGCAGATGAAGAAACTCATGAAGAAGATGGGGAAAGGCGGCGGCCGGAGGGGGAACATGCTTTCGTCGATTATGCCGCAGCAATGATTTCTGATGCAATATATTCCTTTACAAAAGGAGTGATTAAAAGTATATTAAGTTCAAAATTTTTGAGGAGCTTTTTGTGAGCGTCAAAATACGGTTAACGAGAATAGGTACACGGAAGAAACCCTTCTACAGGATTATCGTTACAGATTCGAGGAAAAAGAGGGACGGTAAGTATCTTGAGAACCTGGGAGTTTACCATCCGCTCAACGAGGAAGACCAACAGGTTGATCTGAAGGAAGAGAGGATCAGAGACTGGCTGAGCAAGGGAGCGAGACCGAGCCACACTGTGAAGATACTGCTGAATAAAAAGGGAATACAGATAATGTAAAGGCTTGTTGGGTATCTATCAATAGGTGGGAAAGGAGAGAACGAATGAACGAGAAAGAGTTCCTCTTGTATATCATTAAGGCACTCGTTGACGAACCTGATGAGGTAGAGATCAATGTGGTAGAGGGAGAGAAATCGACGATCTTCGAATTAAAAGTTGCTCAGCCTGATATTGGGAAGGTAATAGGAAAGAGTGGGAGGATAGCGAAAGCAATAAGAACAATTTTAAATGCCGCAATTGCAAGGTCCGGCAAGAGGATAAGTCTCGATATTCTCGGCTGATTGGCAGAATTCAGATTTTTGGTTCTTGATACATGAGACCCTATTGACGGATGAAGGCTTCGTGCTTTTCAAGATATTAGCTTCGGACGGGAACTTGTTAAGCTCAAGAACTCGGTTGATTTGGGGAGAACCTTAAAGCCCCAGACCAACCGCCCCTTTCATATATTCGCCTGCAGCCTTTTTTAGGTGCGGGAATACAATAACCTTTAGAGAGGAACCGGGGAGAAGAGACCGTCCTGACCATGAGATGATAGGGAAGCATGCAAAAAAGGATGACTATCTCATCGTTGGAAGGATAACGAAACCTTCCGGTATCAAAGGGGAAGTGAAGGTTCTTCCTATAACCGACGATCCGGGACGATATCGCAAGCTCTCGGCGGTCTATATCGAATCCGGCGGAAGCTACAGGAAACTCACCATTGAGACAACGAGGGTCAATGGGAGGCGGGTGGTTCTGAAATTCAGCGGCTGCGGCTCGATTGAAGACGCAGAGCTTTTACGGGATGAGCTTCTCTATGTGACGAGGAAGAACGCCGTAAAAATCCCAAAGGGGAGCTACTATTACTACGATATACTGGGAAGCACCGTCACGACACTCGAAGGAGCGGTCGTCGGAGAGGTGTATGATATACAGAATGCGGGAAGCTGCGACGTGTACTGTGTTCGGTCCACGGGTAAGAAGAGCAGGGAGTTCATGATTCCCGCTCTAAAAGATATTGTCAAGAAAATCGATGTGGGAGAAAAAAAGATTGTTATCGAAGCGCTTGAAGGTCTTCTTTGATACATATCAAAACCGGACTTAGAGCGAATTAGTATTGAAAGATGATATTTAACATACTCACACTTTTTCCCGATATGGTACAAAGTTTCTTTAGGGAGAGCATCATCGGGAGGGCTGTTGAGAGGGGAATTCTCAAGATCAATGTCGTCAACATAAGGGATTACAGCACGGACAAGCACGGCAAGGTTGATGACGCCCCCTTCGGGGGGGGGAGGGGAATGCTGCTCACCCCGGACCCTCTGTTCAGATCACTTGACAGTATCGAGCGCAGGGGAACGGTAATTTATTTGAATCCGATGGGAAAAAGGCTCGATCAGCGCGGGGTGAGGGATCTCTCGAAGCTGGAGGTCGTCACCCTGATATGCGGACACTACGAAGGCATAGATCACAGGGTTGTCGAGGCTCTCGTTGATGAAGAGGTGTCGATAGGTGATTATATCCTGACAGGAGGAGAGCCGGCCGCGTGCGTTCTCGTCGACTCTGTCACACGCGAGCTCGAAGGGGCGCTTGGCACCGATGAATCGAGGATCGAGGAAAGCTTTGACCTGACGGGTCTTCTGGAGTACGAGCAGTACACCAGACCTGCTTCATACAGGGGAATAAAAGTACCGGAGGTTCTTCTTTCCGGCAACCATGAAGAGATCAGGAAGTGGAGAATGAAGCGGAGACTTGAAAATACAATAGAAAGAAGAATGGACCTTCTGTCGGAAGGTCTGGAGAGCTCTGCGCTTGCTGACGAGTACATTGAGCTGTTACAAGAGATCGAGAAGGAGAAAGACAATGAAGATCGTTGAAGAGATTGAGAAGGATTATAAAAAGTATGAAGAGGTGCCTTTCAAGCCTGGAGACAGGGTAAAGGTCTACCTGAAGATAGTAGAAGGCAAGCGTGAGAGGGTACAGATATTCGAGGGGTATGTGATCGCTATAAAGAACAGCGGGGCGAGGAGGACCTTTCGGGTACGAAGGGAATCTTACGGTATAGGCGTCGAGCGCGTGTTCCTTCTTCACTCACCGCGTATAGAGAAGATCGAGGTGGTGAGAAAGGGGAAGGTAAGGCGCGCGAAACTCTACTATCTGAGAGACCGGGTCGGAAAAGCGGCGCAAGTACCGCAGCGGATATAACTATTTCCCCGCAGAAGTTGGCCTGAAAGTTTTTTCCCCCGAAGGTTTTCGGGTTTCCAGTATATGGAACAATGGCAATATACCACTTCGAAAGAGACAGCATGTGCGCGCTGGAGAATCTGGCGCTGACAGAGGGATACACTGCAGTCGGAGGTATTGACGAGGCGGGAAGGGGGGCCCTCGCAGGCCCCGTGGTTGCCGCATGTGTAGTCCTCGATCCTCAGGATATACCCTCCGGAATCCTCGATTCCAAAAAACTCACCGATAAAAAGCGGAGGTCGCTGTACAGGGAGATAAAAGACAGGGCGCGCGCTGTGGGTATCGGACTGGCAGGCCCCCGGATCATAGACGAAATCAACATATATAACGCATCAGCCCTCGCAATGAAGAGAGCGGTACTGAACCTCGATCGACAACCCGATTTTTTATTAATCGATGCCGTCAAACTATACGATATATCAATTAGCTCGAAATCGATATTCAAGGGTGAGGATAAGTCGGTATCGATCGCGGCCGCAAGCATTATTGCAAAGGTTTACAGGGATGACCTCATGATTTCGTTCTCCAGGAGATATCCGCAATACAGTTTTCAAGCACACAAGGGATACGCAACCGAGGCTCACAGGAGAGCCCTCAAGATGTACGGTCCCACCACAATACACAGATACTCCTATAGGCCTGTGCACGAAGCTTTTGAACAATGGAAATAGAAAAAACAGCGCAAACTACAGGTGCCCAACGGGGCGAGTCTTTTGCCGTAAAGCAGGGGAGCCTGGTACGCGTGCGCGTACTGAGGCACATCAGAAGCAGCTCATATCTCGTCGAGATAAGAGGGAAAACTCATGTGGCGCGGCTCGAGGGCAGGTTCCCGAAGCTCATGTTCATCGCAAGGGTTGATAGGCTCGAGCCCAAAATGGTGCTAAAGTATATCCGGTCGTTCGATCCTGCAGGAAGCCCACGGCAGGCTCTTGTAAACGGTGATCTCCTGGCCCTGAAAAAATCGTTTATTCAAAATTTGATTGCCACCGATAATTCTTTTGAAAAGCTGTTAGTTCCTTTGCAGGTCAATAAAAAGGGAATCAAGGAATCGCTGCACAAGGCAGTGCGTAATCAGAACATATTCCGGCTGCTCGGTAGAAATGGGATCGGCTCAAAGGAGATTATCACGTACTTCTGCTTGCAGAATATCTATAATATCCTTCATTACAGCTCCTCGGCTCTCCTGTTTCCCTTGAAGATAGGGGAAAAGTATTATCCCTGTGATCTTAAGATATTCAGGGGGGAGGACGGACTGCAGAATTCGGTTTTGCTGACCGTGTCGTTCGAAAATGAAAGAAAAATCGCGTTTATGGTTTTTATAGATTATGAGCTTATCAACTGTACCATCTCATCGAACAGCAGGAAGATAGAGGCCCGGATGCGCTCGAACGTCAAAACTCTTCTGCAGAACCTTAGGGGTTTAAAGTTTGACAGAGAGGTCAATGTCAGATTCGTCGAATATGACGAGGAAGGCCTGTCAAAGCTCGGTAACATGAAGAAAATCGATATACGGCTGTAGCTTATGAAAAAAAAGGCTGTCGCGCTTCGTTACGAGAAAAGCGATAGGGCCCCGAAGATAACGGCAAAGGGGATCGGCCGGGTGGCTGAAATAATACTGCGGATAGCGAAGGAAAACGACATCCATATCGAGGATAACAGCCTGCTGTCGGAAGCACTCATGCAGTTTGAAGTGGGTGATTACATACCGGAAGAGCTCTATGAGGTAGTGGCAGA